>DASPGQ010000165.1 GCA_035620555.1 Vicinamibacteria bacterium | reverse complement strand
TCCTTGCCCTCATTTCATTAAGACGAAATTCCACCGGCTTCCCCTCCTTCCGAGAGGTGATGTTTCAACACTTCCCGGATGCGGCGAACGCACTTTTCGACACCACTCGCCGAAAGGCGGACCGCCTGGATGCCCGCGATCTCGGAGATGGTCAGCCCCTCGAGAAAGAAGAGGCGGAACACGAGCCGATCGCGAGCGCTGGTCCGGGATTGTCTCGATGTCTCTTCGATGGCCGCTTCCACGCGTCGTCGAAACTCCCGCGCGGCGACCAGACGTTCGGGACCCTCGGCGTCGCAGACGATCGTCTGCGTGTAGGAGAGCCGTTCGCTCTTGTCTTCCGTCGCGACCAGATTGGAGAGGGAGACCGACGCTTTCGGGGTCTTGAGCGTCCTCAGCTTGCGGAAGTGATCCCGCACCAGGTTCACACCAATGGCTGCCAAATAGGTGTAAATCGAGTGCTCGGTTTTTCCTCGAAATCGGGAGAGCGCACGGCGCCGAGACTCCAGCAGCTTGACGAATACCGCCTGGGTGAGGTCTTCCGCAGTCTCTTCGATCGAGCCGGTGTCGAGCTCGGGATGGCGCGCCGCCTCGATCTGGTACGTTCTCAGGATGGCGAGCCGCAACCTCGGCTGGAAGCGCGAAACGAACTCCAGCCAAAGGGGATCGTCGGGCCCCGCATCCAGAAGGCTCTGCAGCAGACTCCGGTTGGAGAGGCGCTTCGCGTCCGTTCGATTCACGATGACGTTTGCTCCAGAGGGATCTCGTCCGGGCAGCCGGAGGGGACTGGCCGGGGCATGATAATGCCACGGGGTATCGTCGCTCAAGGTATACTCCCCCGATGGTCCCCGCACCTTCCCGGGGACGAACCCGTGGCACGACGGTGCTCGCGGTTCGTCGAGACGGACGCACGGCGGTGGCCGCCGACGGGCAGGTCACGCTGGGCGACACGATCATGAAAGAAGGCGCCCGCAAGCTCCGACGCTTGGCCGAAGGGAAGGTGATCGCGGGATTCGCCGGGACCACGGCGGACGCGCAGGCTCTGTTCGCGAAGTTCGAGGCGAAACTCCAGGAGTTTCGGGGCAACCTGGAGCGGGCCGCGGTGGAGCTCGCCAAGGACTGGCGCACCGACCGCGTGCTCCGACGACTCGATGCGCTCCTGGTCGTGGCCGATACCGAGCATGTATTGTTGCTGTCGGGCAACGGCGATTTGATCGAGCCCGACGACGGCATCCTGGCGATTGGCTCGGGTGGACCGTATGCGCTGGCCGCGGCGCGCGCGCTCCATGCCAACACCTCTCTTTCCGCGGGCGAGATCGCCAGGGAAGCGATGCGAATCGCGGCGGGCATCTGTATCTTCACGAACGATCGCATCCTGATCGAGGAGCTTTGAGACGGGAGACATGGTCTTCTATCTTCCCGAAACGACGGACGCCGAAGCGATGCTGGACCAGCTGACGCCGCGTCAGATCGTCAAGGAGCTCGACAAGTACGTCATCGGTCAAAAGGACGCCAAGCGGGCCGTTGCCGTCGCGCTCCGCAACCGAATGCGGCGGCTGAAGCTTCCGCCGGAGCTGGCCGATGAGGTCGCCCCGAAGAACATCATCATGATCGGCCCGACGGGAGTGGGAAAGACCGAGATCGCGCGTCGGCTGGCGCGCCTGTCGAACTCTCCCTTCACGAAGGTGGAAGCCTCGAAGTTCACCGAAGTGGGCTACGTGGGCCGGGACGTCGAGTCGATGATCCGTGATCTCGTGGAGATCGCGGTGGACATGGTTCGCGAGGAGAAACTCTACGGAATCCAGGAGAAGGCCGAGGAGAACGCGGAGGAGCGCCTGCTCGATCTCCTCCTGCCGCCGGTCTCCGCCGTCGAGCCTCCCCCGCCGGAGGGCGTCGAGCAAACCGCTGCGCGTCGTCCGCCGGGCGATTTCAAGGCGACTCGGGAGAAGCTTCGCACGCAGCTGCGGGAAGGCAAGCTCGATCATCGATCCGTCGAGGTGGACGTCCGGGAGCGCGGATTTCCCACGTTCGAGGTCATCTCGTCGAGCGGCATCGAGGAGATGGACATCAATCTCAAAGACATGCTGCCCAGTCTGTTCGGTGGTCGAACGAGAAAGCGCGAGATGAAGGTCCCCGAGGCGTTGGAGTACTTGATTCAGGAAGAGGAGCAAAAGCTCGTCGACATGGACCAGGTCGGCCGCCTCGCGGTAGAGCGTACCGAGCAGGCCGGCATCATCTTCGTCGACGAGCTCGACAAGGTGGCCGGTCGCGAGGGAGGGCATGGCCCCGACGTCTCCCGGGAGGGAGTCCAGAGAGATCTCCTGCCGATCGTCGAGGGTACGTCGGTGACGACGAAGTACGGTACGGTGCGGACCGACCACATCCTGTTCATCGCCGCCGGCGCCTTCCACGTTTCCAAACCCTCGGACCTGATTCCCGAGCTCCAGGGGCGGTTTCCCATTCGTGTGGAGCTCTCTTCACTCGACCACCACGATTTCGTGCGCATTCTGAAGGAGCCGCGGAACGCTCTCTTGAAGCAATACCGCGCCCTGCTGGCAACGGAAGGCATCGAGATCGAGTTCACCAACGACGCCGTCGAGACGATCGCCTCCTACTCGATGATGGTAAACGAGAGGACGGAGAACATTGGGGCGCGCCGGCTCCATACGATCATGGAGCGCGTGCTCGACGACCTGCTGTTCGAAGCGCCCGAGCTCACTCAAAAGAAATGGGTGATCGATGCCGACTACGTCCAGAAGACGTTGGACGAGATTGCGAAAGACGACGACATTTCTCGCTACATCCTGTAGCTTGGCGTTCCTGGTCTCCTGCGGAAAACGGGGGGATCCGCTTCCGCCCCTTCGCCCCGTGCCCGGCATCGCCGAGGCGGTCTCCGTCTCGCAGGAAGGGACGCGGATTCGGCTTCGGTGGACCGCACCCACGAGAAACGACGATGGAACGGTCGAGCAGTTCGATATCGAGAGGGCGATCCTGTTGCGAAGGGAGATCGACCTCGAGGCTCTGGTAGCGGAACAAACGACCCTGGCGGAGCCTCCGCAAGCGCGACCGACGGTTGACCCGGCTGGGGAGGCGACCGACCAACCCCAGCTCGGGCCTTCCTCGCAGCCGACCGAGGCGGCGCCTGCCGAACCGGTTCCCGCGGCCCCGGTACAAGAACCGGTCGAAGTACAACCGGCGGAAGCTCCAGAGGTCGAGCCCCCCGGAGCGGTTCCGCCCGCGCCCCCGGGTCCCAGCCCGCCGCCGCGGCTGGTCATTCCGCCTTTTGCCGCCGGCGCGACCGAGGTCGCAACCATCGAATCCACTCAGCCGGGGGGCGTCGTCACCTATGAAGAGGAGATCGATCCGGCGTGGATCGGCCAGCGGCTCGAATATGCCATGGTCTACGAGAACCGCAAGGGACGCCGCAGCCCCTTCTCGGCCGTGGCCCAGATCGAACCCCGGTCACCGCTCGAACCTCCATCGACGGTCGACGTGAGCTCAGGGGACGGCTTCGTGAAGATCCGGTGGAGCAAAGCTGACTCGATTGACGAGTCCATGGGGTTTGCCGTCTTCCGGCGCGGCGAGCTAGATGCCACCTATCCGGAACGACCGCTGAACGCAACGCCGCTCCGCGAGACCGAGCTCCTGGACGAAAGCGCCCTCTTCGGCACCCCTTGGTGCTACATCGTTCGGACGGTTCTGGCACCCAAGGAGATCCCGGCGGAGACGGCCGGGACCGAAGGGCTCGTACCGGATGACGAGGTCGCTCTTTCGAGCCCCAACGCCAACGTGGATTCGGCGGGGCCAACGGGCTCGACGGCGATTCCGAGCGCCGTCCCCGAGGCGGAGACGGCGACCTCCACGTCGCTCGACGACGTGGTCGTGCCCGTAGTTCCACCACTTGGAAACCCGGTCTCGATCTGGAGCCTGCCGTCGCCGGAGAGCTGTCTTGTGCCCGAAGACCTTTTCGCTCCTGAAGCGCCGGCCGACGTCGTTGCCGTCGTGTCAACCGAAGGCATCTTGCTCACCTGGCGCATCGTGGACGCACGGGATCTCGCCGGGTACAAAGTCTATCGAGCTTCGTCCCCGGACGGACCATTCGAGCTCGTGGGAGAAGCGGTGATGGGCAGCTTCAGCGATACCGAAGCGGAGCGCGGCGGGACGTTCTACTACGCGGTCACCGCGGTGGACGACGCACCGGCTGCCAACGAGAGCCCTCGAAGCCCGCTCGCCGAGGTGACTCGTCCCTGAGAGCCGTGAAACGCGTTATATTAGCCCGAGCGAGCACCCGAGCCTGCGAGCACCCGAGTCGGACTCGGTTCGCGCCGGGTGGCCATACCAAAGGGAGACGAAATGAAGATCTTTCTCGACACCGCCAACGTAGATGAGATCCGTGAGGCGGCCATGCTCGGTCTGGTCGATGGCGTAACCACGAACCCGAGCCTTCTGTCCAAGGAGCGCGACCCGTACCAGGACATCCTGGCACGGATCTGCGAGATCGTCTCTGGACCGGTGTCGGCCGAGGTCGTGGCCAAGGACAAAGAGGGGATGGTGCGCGAAGGACGAGAGCTCTCCAAGATAGCGCCCAACATCATCGTCAAGTGTCCCCTCACGGCGGAGGGGCTAAAGGCGGTGCGAGTGCTCAAGGGTGAGGGCATCCGGTCGAATGTCACGCTCTGTTTCTCGGTGCCTCAGGCGATCTTCGCGGCGAAAGCGGGCGCCTATATCGTCAGCCCGTTCGTCGGTCGGCTGGACGATATCGGGATCGACGGAATGGCGCTCGTGCGCGACGTCAAGCAGGTCTATGCCAATTACGGCTACGAGACGCAAGTCCTGGTGGCGAGTATCCGTAACCCTCTTCACGTGATCGAAGCCGCGCGAGTGGGGGCCGAAATCGCGACGATGCCGGCGAAGGTCTATCAGGCGCTTCTGAAGCATCCGCTGACCGACATCGGGCTCGAGCGATTTCTCGATGACTGGAAGAAGGCCCTGGACGTGGGCGCCCCCGCGGTCTGAGGCATGGCCCCTCGCGACCGCGCTTCGGAGCTCGAGGAGAGAAACCGTCTCGCTCTCCTGGCGGGAGGGAAGGAACGCATCGAGCGCCAGCACGGCGCGGGCAAGCTCACCGCCCGCGAGCGGGTAGAGGCGCTCGTCGACGACGAAAGCTTCGAGGAGCTCGACCGCTTCGTCACCCACCGTGCGCACGACTTCGGGATCGGCGAAACGAGAATCCCGGGAGACGGGGTGCTGACCGGCTACGGCCGCATCGATGGACGGCTCGTCTACCTGTTCGCCCAGGATTTCACGGTCTTCGGGGGATCACTTTCCGAGGCCTACGCCGAGAAGGTCTGCAAGATCATGGACCTCGCCATGCGGCAAGGCGCCCCGATCATCGGGCTCAACGACTCGGGAGGGGCCCGGATCCAGGAAGGCGTCGTGTCGCTCGCGGGCTATGCCGACATCTTTCTCCGCAACACGCTGGCCTCCGGAGTCGTCCCCCAGATCTCCGCGATCATGGGTCCATGTGCCGGGGGCGCCGTCTATTCGCCCGCCATCACCGACTTCACTTTCATGGTGCGGGACACGAGCTTCATGTTCGTAACCGGTCCCGACGTGATCAAAACGGTGACCCACGAGCAAGTCACGATGGAGAAACTGGGAGGCGCTATCACCCACAACGAGGTGTCCGGGGTCGCTCATTTCCTCGCCGACGACGACCGACACTGCCTCGCTCGCATCCGCGAGCTCCTTTCCTACTTGCCGAGCAACAACCTCGAGGAGCCCCCTCGTCGGGAAACGAAGGACCCCTGGGATCGCGAAGACGAGGCACTCGACCGCCTCGTCCCCGAAGAGCCGGAACGTCCCTACGACATGAAGGAGCTCATCCAGTCGGTCGTCGACGACGGGAAGTTTCTGGAAGTGCACGCTTCGTTCGCTCAGAACCTGGTCGTAGGCTTCGCCCGGGTCGACGGCCGGGTCGTCGGGATCGTCGCGAACCAGCCCGCCGTGCTCGCTGGTGTCCTCGACATCGATGCCTCGGTGAAGGGCGCGCGCTTCGTCCGATTCTGTGACGCTTTCTCGATTCCCCTCGTTACGTTCGAAGATGTCCCCGGTTTTCTGCCGGGAACGAACCAGGAGTGGGGAGGCATCATACGTCACGGTGCCAAGCTGCTGTTCGCCTTTGCCGAAGCCACTGTTCCCAAGCTCACCGTCATCACCCGAAAGGCTTACGGCGGAGCCTATTGCGTCATGGCGAGCAAGCACATCCGAACCGATCTCAACTTCGCTTACCCAACGGCCGAGATCGCGGTGATGGGGCCCGAGGCGGCGGTCAACATTCTCTACAAGAAGGAACTGGCTCAGGCCAAAGACGCCGACGCTCTTCGGGGGGAGAGAGTCGCCGGTTTCAGGAAAAAGCTTGCCAATCCTTACGTGGCGGCCGAGCGTGGCTACGTCGATGAGGTGATCGAGCCGCGGAAGACCCGTCGCAAGCTGGCAACGGGTCTTCGGTCCCTCGAGAACAAGCGGGATCGCAACCCGCCAAAGAAACACGGAAACATCCCCCTCTGAGGGCCGTCGAAAGCCTCGCTTCGGGCTCGGCGGCGCCCGGACGCTCGCGGAGGTAACAGAATGTTCGACAAGGTCCTCATCGCCAATCGCGGAGAGATTGCGGTGCGCATCGCACGTGCCTGCCGCGAGCTGTCGATTAGAAGCGTGGCGGTTTGCTCGGAGGCCGACCGCGACGGCCTCCACGCTCGACTCGCGGACGAGCTCGTGCCCATCGGGCCGGCTCCCTCCTCCCAGAGCTATCTCGTCATCGATAAGATTCTCGACGCGGCCAGGCGAACTCATGCGCGGGCGATCCATCCCGGCTATGGCTTCCTCGCCGAGAACGCCGACTTCGCCCGGGCGGTCGAGGCGGCCGGACTCATCTTCATCGGGCCCACGCCCGCGTCACTGTCACTGATGGGAGACAAGGCGCAGGCTCGAGCGGCCGCGATGCGCGCAGGAGTTCCGATCGTGCCCGGCACGGAACCGGTTTCCGACTTGGACACCGCCCTCGCCGAGGCCAAAGGGCTCGGGTTCCCCGTCGTCGTCAAGGCAACCGGAGGAGGCGGAGGAAAAGGAATGCGACGGGTGGACGACGAGCAGCAATTCGCCGCCGCTCTCGAACAGGCACGCTCCGAGGCTCTCGCGAGCTTCGGCAATGACTCCGTCTACCTGGAAAAATACATCGACAAGCCCCGGCACATCGAGTTTCAGATCGTTGCCGATTCCGAAGGCCATGTCGTCCACCTGGGAGAGCGGGAGTGCTCGATTCAGAGGCGGCATCAGAAGCTGATCGAAGAGTCCCCGTCACCTTTCCTTGACGCCGAACTGCGCGATCGGATGGGGAAAGCGGCTGTCTCGCTGGCGCGGAGAGCGGGATACCGCAACGTCGGCACCGTCGAGTTTCTAGTGGACGCCCACCGCAACTTCTATTTCCTCGAGATGAACGCCCGACTCCAGGTCGAGCATCCCGTCACTGAGCTCGTCACCGGAATCGATCTCGTTGCGCTCCAGATGCGGCTCGCAGCGGGGGAGCCGATCGGATTCACTCAGGAGGACGTCGTTTCGCGAGGTTGGGCGATGGAGTTTCGTATCACTGCCGAGGATCCTTTCCAGAACTTCGTCCCTTCGGCCGGCACAATCGACCTCCTGCGCCCCCCCGAGGGCCCCGGCATTCGTCACGACAGTGGGGTGGACGTCGGGGCGAAGGTCTCGCCGCACTACGACCCTCTGATTGCCAAGCTGATCGTGTGGGCCGAGGACCGCACCCGGTGCCTGGCGAGAGCGAAGCGGGCCATCAATGAGTATCGAATTTGCGGTGTTCGTACGACCTTGCCGTTCTTCGCCCGCATTCTGGACGATGGACGATTCGCGGCCGGTGAAATGGACGTCGGGTTCGTCGATCGTCACTGGATCTCGGAGATCGCTTCGGCACGAGTCGCCGTGCCACAGGTTGTCGCGGCGGCCCTCGCCGCGGCCGCCGTGAACGCCCACATGGCCCGCAGCCAACCATCCCGTAGCCTCCAATCAGACCGCTCCGCCTGGAAGCTCGTGGGATTGAGAGAGCAGACCGATGGGAGATTTTGAGCCATGAGCGGGGCCATCAAAATCCGGAGCCTCTCGCTCGACACCTCGCATGAGCTTCGCGTCCGGCGTACCGACGGAGGGTATCGCGTCACCTGTGACGATCCGGTACTCGACGTTCTCGTGCTCGAGAGTGGCTCCAAGGTGCTTGCGGTCACGAGCGCAGAGGGTACTTTCGAGACCACCGTGGAGCGCGACGATGACGAGATTCACGTTATTGTGGGACAGGAGCGATTCGTCTTCGGCCCGAACGAGGGCGTGGACGCCGACCGCCACGCCGCTCGGGTGTCCGGCGGTCGCACGGAGCTGAAGGCGCCGATGCCAGGCAAGATTGCCCGGCTCTTCGTCGCCGTGGGTGACTCGGTCAGGGCCGGTCAGGGACTATTGCTGTTCGAAGCCATGAAGATGCAAAACGAGATCCGCGCTCCGAACGACGGGTTCGTCGTGGATCTCTCGGTTGAGGAAGGCCAGACCGTGGAAGCCCGGGAGAAATTGATGGTTCTCGACCGGCCTCCCGCCTCCCAATAGTTAGGTATATTAGCCTATGAAGATCCAGCGTCGGCGTCGCCTGGTACGAATCCTCGGTTGGATCATTGCCGCGGTCGCGTCTGTGATGGCGGCCGTGGTGCTCCTCGGCGCCATCTACTTGGCACTCTTTGACTACCCTGAAATGCTCCGCTCCAGTCTGGAGTCAGAATTGAGACGATTATCAGGAGGTTATGCCCGAGTTGGGTCAATCGACCTAGATCTAACCGGCTACGCCTTCGAGATCCGGGACGTGAACGTGGGCCCCGACGCGGAGAATCCGTGGCTTCATGTCGGTCATGTCCGCGGGAGGCTCCGTCTCGCCGCGATCCTGAGCCAGGAGCTCCATTGGGATGAGCTCTCCATCGATGAGCTTTCGCTTCGATTGGTCGAGACGGACGGCGGTTTGGCCTTGCCGGTGGGACGTGAGCCCTTGGAGCTCGGCTCCCCGAGCCTTTCGTTCGTGGCCGAGACCGTCTCCGTCACGAACGCCGCGATCGTCCTCGACAACGAGAGGGTGCCGTGGCATCTGACGGCGGAGAACGTCAATCTCGATCTCGCGCGAAGGGGGCAGGACCGCTACGAGGGCAGCCTCGTCTACGAGAATGGCCGGCTCGCCATCAAGGACCACGAGCCGCTATCGGCTTCCGTATCCGCCGATTTCGAGATCGTAGCCCGAGAGCTGTTGATGCGCGAAGCGGTGGTGCGTTCGGAATTCGGCGAAGCTCGTCTAACGGGCAAGATTAGTTTTGCCGGCGCCCCGCGGGGACGCTTCGACATCGTGACCCAGGGAGACGTCGGCCGAGCGATCCAAACGATCGTCGGCGTCCGGAGCGGCCCCTCCCTGGCGAGCGGAGACTTCGAGCTCCGGGGGGGCCTTACCATCGAGCCCGAGAACAAGATCCTCCAGGGCACCGTGACCCTGGCTCGAGGCACCGTCGCCGGGCAAAGGGTCTCGGACTGGACGGGGGAGCTGTTCTGGGACCGATCGTTGCTCCAGCTGAGCTATGCCGAAGGAACCCTCGCGGGCGGCCGAGCGAGAGTTCAGCTGCATCAGCCGCTTCCCGTGGCCACGCACGAGGCCTCCGTCGACATCGATCTCGCTGGCGGCTCGCTCGCCCGCTTTCTGGAAGGCCTTCGCGGTCAACCCAGTCCCGTCGATTCGCAGGTCTCGGCAACGGCGAGCCTCGTCTTCGCTCGCCGCGCTCCCGAGCGACTCGGTGGCACCTTCGAGCTCATCGGCCTGGATGCCCCGAGCGGTTCCGGAGAGTCCCTCTCGTTCTCGATCCGGGGGCGGATCACGGAAGGCGACGTCGAGATCGAGCAAGGTCGGCTCGATACCCGCGCGCTCGACGCAACGATTTCTGGACGGTATCCGCGCGAAGGGGCGGCGGAGCTTCTCGTGGACGCATCGTTTTTCGATCTCGCCTCGGCCGAGAGTCTCGGTTGGCAAGTCCGAAACGTTCTACTCGAAGGGAGCGAGGCCAACCCGGTTGGTGCAAGCGGGCGCGGTCGGGCGAGAGGAAAGCTGCAAGGTCGTTTCCCCGACCTGGCCTTCGAGGGAGAGATTGTTGCCGAGGAGCTGCACGTGTCCGACTTGCTGTTGGACTCGATTCGCGGGCAAGCCACGCTATCGGCCGAGCGATTCACGCTCGGTGACTTCGTTGCCCGTAGCGGGAGCGGAACGGCGGAGGGGAATGCTTCGATGTCGCTCGTTCGTCCCGCCGAGCTCGGCGGGCGAGACTTCGACTTCGACGCTTCGCTCACCGAGTGGCCGGTTCCGACGCTTCTCTCCGCACTCGGGATGTCCACGAAGATCGACGGCGCGATGACCGGGGACCTCTCGATCGAAAGGACGGCGACCGGACTGTCGGGGGATGGTTCCATGGTTCTGGAGCACCCGCGCGTGTGGGGGATAGGGTTCGACGGTGCCCGGGGACGCGTTTCTTTTTCGGGAACGCGACTGAGCGCCGAGTCCATCACCCTGAGCCGAGGCGACGCCACGATGCGAGCCGCGGTCGAGGTCGACATCCGACGACGATCGATTGCCGGCCGAATCGAGACCGATCGGTTTCCTCTCGCGGGCATGGAGCTCTTCGGACTCCCGGTGGAGGGCTACGTCGGCTCCGAGGCGAAGATTACCGGCACGCTGGAAAGGCCCGTCGTCACGCTCACTGGCCGCGCACGTTCCCTGACACTGCGGTCCGTGCCCGTCGGTGAGGTTTTCATCAACGGAGAGTTGCGAGATGACAACGCCTTTGTGCGTCTGACGGCCCAGCGCGCGACAACGGAGCTTTCGCTGGACATGCAGGTCGCACTCGCCGGCGACCCGACGTCGACGGGGACGATCCGCTGGCAGGAGGTCGACCTGGCGCCGTGGTTGTTTGGCGGCAACGGGCTGCGGCTGACGTCGTCGGGAGAAGGGCGTTTTCGGGCGATGGGAGCACTCGCGGAGGCGCTCTCCACGGCAGAGCTCGATGCCACGCTCGACGAGCTGAGGGTCGAAGGGGAGGACTTTCGATTCGTTTCGAGCGCGCCGTTCGAAGTCGTCCTGCGAGACCAGAAGGTCGAGATCGCTCGGGTGGATTTGACTCGCGGCACGGCTCGGGTCTCCGTGAGCGGCTCCGCCAACCTCGCGGACAAGAGTGTCGGCCTCGAGGCGGAAGGTACGGTGGGACTCGGCGTGCTGCAGAGCTTCTATCCGAGCTTGCGTGCTAACGGCCGAGTCACTCTCGTGGCCCGCCTGGAAGGCAGTTGGACCCAGCCGTCGGTCACCGGCCATGCCGATCTCGACGGGGCCTCGGTGCGCATCACTGGATTTCCTCAAGCACTGGGGGGACTGAGCGGGCGGCTCGTCTTCGACAACCGTACCGTCCGGATTTCCGAGATGCGTGGCGTCTTCGGCTCGGGCCCCGTGGTCATCGCCGGCACCGCGCTTCTCGAGGGACGATCGATCGGAACGCTCGACCTGCGGTTGGAGGGTACGGCGGTGCGGGTTCGATACCCCGAGGGGCTGGTGGCGACCGCCGATGCCGATCTCCGCCTTCTCGGAAGCTCCGAAGAACGAATCGTCGCCGGGGTGTTGACCCTCAGGGACGCCGTGTGGAGTCGCGAGTACGATCTGGTCGCCGGGATTCTCTCCGACCGGGAAAGCCACGGCACCGGCGTGCTCTTCGGAGAGCTCGCGGGTGAAGACCTCCTTCAGCACCTGCGCTTCGATGTGGAGGTGAAGGCGGACGAAAGCTTGAAGCTTCGCAACTCCGTCGCCAACATCGACGCTTCGGCGGCGCTGTCGTTGAGGGGAACCGTGCACGAGCCAGTCCTTCTCGGCCGCACCGAAGCGACGCGCGGCGAAGTCTATTTTCTCGGCCAACGCTACGACATCACGTCGGGAAGGGTCGACTTCGTGGACCCGGACACCGTCGAGCCCTTCATCGACCTGACCGCCGAGACCCGGGTCCGAAGTTACCGGGTCGAGCTGCGTCTGACCGGCACTCCGGACCGCTTTCAGCCAGAGCTCAGCTCCGATCCGCCACTGCGGACGGTCGAGATACTCCGCCTTCTCGCGGGCGCGAGCGACAGAGACATCGACCTTCAGGGAAACGAGGAGGAGGCCCTAGCGGGAGTCGGCGTGGCCTCGCTCCTGACGGAGCGTCTCAATCAGGAAGTTGGGCGACGTGCCGAGCGGCTGTTCGGTCTCGATCGTTTCTCAATCGATCCATTCCTCGTCGGCCAGTTCACGAATCCCACCGCGCGGGTCAGCGTGGGAAAACGGATCACACCACAGCTTTCCATCAACTATTCCAGCAACTTGAATGCAACGACCGAAGCCATCATCCTCATCGAATACACGCCCGAGGGCCCGATGTCCTGGATCCTCTCTCGAGACGAGGAGGGTGACGTCGGGATCGACGTCAAGTTCCGAAAGAGTTTCTAGACCCTCATGAAGCTCTTCCTGCTGGGCCTCACGATGTTCGGAGGTACCGGCACCCAACCATTCGCCACCGAACGGTACCGCGGAGAACCGATCCAGAGCATTCACTTCATTTACGAAGGCGAGACTTTGCCCGAGGCGAGCCGCGAGCTGGTCGAGCTCGTCGAAGGAGGCTCGTACGAGCCGGAAAAAGTGCGTCGTTCCATCAGACAGCTGTTTGCCCTGGGCGTCTTCAGCGACATCAAGGTGGAGGCCGAGACCGTGCCGGGCGGCGTGAGCGTTACGTTCCGACTGTTCCCGAGGATGAGGATCCAGGCGGTAAAGCTCGAGCTTCCCCCGGTCGTCGCCGATCTCGAAAGCCGGCTGGTCGAGGTAATCCGAGTCCACGCGGGTGATCCGCTCGAGGTCGAGGCGCTCGGCGAGGCCGCCGAAAGAATTCGCACGGCACTGGTGAGGGAGGGTTATCTGTGGGCGTCGGTCGAGCCCGAAGCCGCCTTCCAATCGCCGAGGGCGAACGTCGTCTTTCATGTGTCGCCCGGTACCCGAGCCCGGGTGGGGTCGTTGCAGGTCGAGGGCGTCTCCAGCCACATCGAGGCTGACGTGCGACGCACGATCGGAATGAGCGAAGGGAGCTTCTATTCTCGAAACGAGCTCGACACCCGAGCCGATGGAATCGTGGCCCGCTGGAGGTCTCTCGGCTACTACAGCGCGACGATCGCCGTGACCGAGACCACAGAATCTCCTTCGCGCATCGATTTGGTACTCCTTCCACAATTGGGACCGAGGGTACGGATCGACGTAAGGGGATTCGACTTCTCCGACAAAGAGCTGCGCGAGCTCGTCCCCATACTGGTCGAGAACCGTGTAACCCCGGACCTCGTCGAGGAATCTCGCGGGAACATCGAGCGCAATCTTTTTGGCAGAGGGTTTCGCGATGCCACGGTCACGGTCGAACGAGGCTCTCTTGCGGACGGACGATACACAGTGCTCGATTTCCTCGTCTCGCCCGGCATTCGCTACGAGGTCGCCCGCATCGAGATCGAGGGGCTGCACTCGCTTCCACGCGACGAAGTCCGTTCCCTCATGTTGACGCGGACACGGCGCTTCGTTCGCTCGGCACCGTTTCGTGAGGAGGCCTGGCAGGATGATCTGAAGGAGGTTCGTACCTATCTCAGGCGGCACGGATTTCACCGCGCACGGGTCGAAGGTCGAGAGCGACCCGGCGAGGAGCCGGAGCTGCTCGTGCTCGTCGCCAGCATCGACGAGGGGCCACGGGCGGTCGTCGAATCCGTCGACGTAGAGGGGGCGGTGGAGATCCAGGCTTCCCGAGTTCTCGAGGCAGCTCGAATCACCCCGGGGGACCCCTTCGACGCCACGGCGATCGTCGAAGCTCGCGAGCGGATCGTCGGTCTCTACCGCAACGAGGGCTTCCGTCGCGTCGAGGTCGCCGCGCAAACCGGGATCGACGAAGCGGGGGAACGGGCATCGGTGAGCTTCGGTGTGACCGAGGGAGATCGGGTCCGGGTCGATCGCATCATCGTCTCCGGTCTTCGGGTCACGCGCTACTCGGCGGTCGAAAAGCTGATACGGATCGAAACGGGCGCGCCGCTTTCTTCGTTGGACTTGCTGGAAACCAGGCAGCGGCTCGTGGGCTCGGGACTCTTCCGAAGCGTCAGCATCGATGTGCTACCCGACGATCCGACGACGCATCGAAGCGATGTCCTGATCACGCTCGAGGAGGGTCCTCGGACGAGCTTCGCCTATGGATTCGGCTACGAGGAGCAGCAGCTTGCCCGCGCCGAGATCGAAGTGACCAGGCGGAACCTCTTCGGGCTCGATCGCACGGTAAGCGTGTTCACCCGGGCGAGCTTCCGCGGCGGGCGATTCATCACGACCTACCGCCAACCGGACCTCTTCGGCGTCGAGGTTCCGCTGATCGTGAGCGCGTTCGCCGAAGAGGAGGACAGGAAGAGCTTCGACTACAACCGCGTCGGGGTCGGTATCCAGGTGTCCAAACGCGTTAGTGAGGAGCATACTTACTTCCTCCGTTATCGCTTCGACCGCACTCGCGTCTTCAACCTCGAGGACATCGATCTCATCGATTTACCTCGCGAGTTCCGCAACGTGCGTATCTCCTCTATCTCGCTCGCATCATGGTTCGACCGCCGAGACGATCCGTTGAATCCCCGCTCGGGTCAGTTCCGCATCCTCGACGTCGAATGGTCTTCCGAGCAGCTGGGAACGGAGGCCCCCTACATCAAGGGACTGGGGCAGCAATTCTTCTACTTTGCGCTGCCGAAGACACTGGTCGCCGCCCTGGGGTTTCGTCTGGGAGTCGGACAAACTCTACGCCAGGATCGGGACGCGCTGCTCCCCATCGCCGAACGGTTCTTCGCCGGAGGCGCGACGACGCTTCGCGGATTCGGACTCGACGAGGCGAGCCCCAAGGCGAAGATCACACTCGAGAACGGCGATGTCGTGGAGGGAAGGCCGATCGGGGGCAATGTGCTCAGCCTGTTGAACCTCGAGCTCCGGTTTCCGATTTTCGGCAATTTGCGAGGAGTGGTCTTTTCCGACAATGGAAACGTCTATCGTCGGCTGAAGGTCATCGAGCTCCTTCAATGGAGGTACAACATGGGATTCGGCTTTCGCTACGAGACACCTTTTGGTCCGCTCCGGGTGGACTACGGTTTCAAGCTCGATCGGCGAACCGTACAATCCATCGAGTGTCCCGATATCCGTACGCCCTGCCTCGAGCCGCTCGGGGCCTGGCACATCAGCCTGGGCCATGCGTTCTAACGAGCCACGGCGTTGAGCACTCTAATGGATCGATTCGTCCTCACGCTTTCGTGCCTGTTGGCTCCCGCAGCGGTTCACGCTGAGCTGGTCGACCGGATCGTCGCCATCGTCGACCAGGATGTGATCACGCTCTCGGAAGCCGAGAAGGCGCAGCAGATGGCCGAGCTGAGGGCCCTCCCGCAGACGTCTCTTTCGGAAGTCGTCGATCGACTCATCGAGCAGCGTCTGATAGGGCGGGAGGTGGAGCGCTTCTCCTCCGAGCCCGTCCCCGAAGAACTGGTCGATCGGGCCTTCGCCGAGGTTCGAGACCGATTCTCGTCCGATGAGGAATTTCACGGCGCGGTCTCGGAGCTCGCCCTGTCGACTGACGAGATCAAAGCCGAACTGCGCCTCCAGATCCGCGTGACTCGATATCTCGAGAAACGATTCCGTGCTCTGACCTACGTGAGTGTCGACGAAGTGAATCGATTCTTCGAGGAAGAGCTCTTGCCCGATCTCCCATCGGGAGCGGCGCCCCCCGATCCAAAGGAGCATGCCGAGGCCATCCGCCGCATCCTCGCGGAGCGTAAGTTCAACGAACGCGTAGAGCAGTGGATCGGCGAGCTTACGTCTCGAGCGCGCATCCGCCGATATGTCTGGTGAGCACCTCCTTTTACGGATTGAGCTGAGCTCTTCATCACCGGGCTATGGCTCACCCGCCGCCTCGCGGAGGACCTCTCGGACCGTCTCCAGACCAAAGGTCGTTCCGAGCGGCAGATCCGAGAGACTCGTCATGACCGCGGCGGCGAGGTCGCTCTGGTCGTAGGGCGGGGGAGATTTCAGCTCCCCGCGATTCTTGGCGTCCAGCACTCTCTCCAGAAAGGCGACGTAGGCGTCGGCCTCGTCGGAAAGCTTGTACCCGGCTTCCACGTGCTCGCGAGCGAATCGGCCCATCGCACGCGCCAACGAAGGATTATCGTAGAGCCAGCGGAGCACCGCCGCGATCTGGGAAACCTCCGGTGGGCCGAGGTCGATCCGCACGACGGTATGCTCGGGGAACTCCGCGTACGGTCCGGTGTTGGAGACGAGAACGGGCTTCCCCATGCCCATCGTCCGCATGAGCGTGCCCGATAGCTCACCCGTCGAGGGGAAGCGAAGATTCAAAACGACGTCCGACGCAAGCATGTAGAGA
>DASPGQ010000164.1 GCA_035620555.1 Vicinamibacteria bacterium | reverse complement strand
GAAGAGGGAAGCGAGCGCCGCCGGCCTTCCTCCCAGCTGGCGGCGACGAGCGCGCGCAGCGTGCGAGGAAGCGGGTGTCACCGATCCCGATCTGCTGGAGGCTTGCATCGTCGATGTCGGCTACACGCGCGACGAGAGCTTTGCCGAAACCGCCGCGGCCGTTCAGGCGCGAAGCCGCTTCGACGCGGAGTCCGACCTGGATAGGCCCTGATTAGCCGACCGCTCTGGCGCTGTCTCGAGCGAACCGAATCGGACGGAGACGCGAAATGCACTCTCCGGATTCTCATCCGAAGCGTCGAACAGCGCCCGTCGGGAGCGCCATGCAGGTCCTTGCGAGCCCGCCCCGACTGCGTTAGCATATGTACAGCATATGCCTCGTGAGAAGCACAAGAATACCGAACGTTACGTCCGCCTTTTCAGGAACGGCCGCAACCAGGCACTTCGGATTCCTCGCGACCTGGAGTTGCCCGGTCGCGATGCGATTCTGCGAAAAGAAGGTGCTCGCCTCGTGGTGGAACCGATTGCCCGGCCCTCGCTGCTCGCCGTGCTCGCGACGTTGAAACCGCTGGACGAGGACTTTCCGCGGATCGAGTCATTGCCCGCCGAGCCCGTGGACCTCTGACATGGCTAGGCGGTCGTACTTGCTCGACACCAACATCCTTTCTCATCTCGTGCGCCAGCCGCAGGGGCGGGTCGCAGCCCGGATCGCCGACGTGGGAGAAGACAATGTCCTCACGAGCATTATCGTCGCCTGCGAACTGCGTTACGGAGCCGCGAAGCATGGCTCGCGGAGGCTCACACGCCACGTCGAGGCGATCCTCGGTGCGATCACGATCCTCCCGTTGGAAGCCGGCACCGACCGTCACTATGCTGCGATTCGAACGATTCTGGAGAGGAAGGGCACGCCGATCGGGGCGAACGACATGCTCATCGCCGCGCAGGCCCGTGCGATCGAGGCAGTATGCGTAACCGATAACGTGGCCGAATTCAAGCGGGTACCGGCGCTCAAGGTTGAGAACTGGCTTTAACTCCATAGTTCTGCGCCACCAGGGCCGATCAGTCAAAGTCGCGCCAAAGGATTCGTTTCGAGTCACGCAGCGATCTCGACCGCCACGTTCGGACACTCGCTTCCGTCCGCGAGCTCCCGCCGGGCGCTCGCGAGAGCTTCTTCGAACAATCGCTCGGCTTCGTCGGACCTGCGCTCGGCGAGGGGGTAGCCGTAGACCGTTCGCCAGGACTGCTCGTCGAGAAACGGCAGTTCGCGTCGGATGCGGTGAAGAAGCTCGGCGAAGTCGTGAGTGATGGAGGGCAAGCGCAGATCGATTGAGGCATTGATCACGGCGATTTCGAACGGAGTCGCGGCACACCAACTCCGGCGACGTAGGCTTCGCGGGTTGCCCGCGATCCGCCATCGTCGTAACATCGCGTCCGCGTGAAGCCCGGCGACGTCATCTCCCATTACGAGATTCTCGAGCCTATCGGTAAGGGCGGAATGGGCGAAGTCTATCGGGCGAAAGACTCGAAACTCGGTCGCGACGTCGCGATCAAAGTCTTGCCCGAGGAGCTCGCGCGAGCCGAAGAACGGATTCGCCGGTTTCAACGAGAAGCCGTCGTGCTCGCGTCGTTGAACCACCCGAACATCGCCGGCATTCATGGGCTGGAGGAGTCCAACGGTGTCCAGGCGCTCGTTCTCGAGCTCGTGGAAGGACCCACGCTCGCCGACCGCATCGCCCAGGGCCCGATCCCGCAGGAGGAGGCCCTGGGGATCGCGAAGCAAATCGCCGAAGCGCTCGACGCGGGTCACGAGGCCGGCATCGTGCACCGCGACTTGAAGCCCGCGAACATCAAGCTCAAAGAAGACGGCACCGTCAAGGTGCTGGACTACGGACTCGCTAAAGCGTTCGAGGGCGAGGGCGCCGGCGGCAACCAAGAACTCTCGCAATCACCGACACTCACCCGGCAAGGCACGCAGGTGGGCGTCATACTGGGAACGGCGGGTTACATGAGCCCCGAGCAAGCGAAAGGCAAACGCGTCGACAAGCGCACCGACATTTTCGCGTTCGGTGCCGTGCTGTACGAGATGCTCACCGGCAAGAAAGCGTTCCCCGGCGAAGATGTTTCGGAAACGCTCGCCGCGGTGATCCGGGCGGAGCCGGAATGGAGTCAGCTGCCGCGTATGCCCGCGAGCGTGCGTGTTCTGCTGCGGCGCTGCCTCGACAAAGACGCGAAGCGCCGGCTTCGCGACATTGGCGAAGCTCGAGTTGTGCTCGAAGGCGCGGACGTCGAGACCGCGGAAACACCGGCGACGTCTCATCGCGCCGTGTACGCGTGGGCAGTCAGTGCGCTCGCTCTTGGCCTCGTGCTGGGCGCGTTGGCGATGAAATCTTCCACGGCGAGCGTCGATCCGACCCCTGGTCCTGTCGTGCGTTTCGATATCCGTGTTCCCGAAAGCCCCAACGGTCACCTGCCCACGCTTTTGGCGATGACACCCGATGAGAGAAGCCTCGTGTTCGCGCGAGGGTCGGGCGAGGCGCAACAGCTTTTCGTGCGATCGCTGGACGAGGAGGCTTTCACACCCATCCCCGGCACCGAAGGCGGCGCTCAACCCTTTCTGTCTCCCGACGGCGAATGGCTCGGCTTCCACGCGGACGGCCGGCTCAAGAAAGTTCGGCTGAGTGGAGGCCCCACAGCGGTTTTGTGCGAGCTCAGGAGCGTCCACGGTGCCACTTGGGTCGACGACGAACGCATCGTCTTCGCGAGCGAGGGAGCGCTGTGGGAGCTTCCGGCCGCAGGGGGGACGCCGCGACGTCTTACCGGCGAAGCGACCTCTCGCGTCGTGTCGTGGCCGGACGTTCTTCCTGGATCGAAAGCCGTCTTGTTCGCCGAAACCCCAGGCGCGCACACCGCGGTAGCCGGTGGTGGTGTGGGTGTCGACGACCGCTCCCGAGTCGCCGTCGTCTCGCTCGAGACAGGAAAGGAACGCGTCCTCATCGACAACGCGATACAGCCGCGATTCCTGCGCCCAGGACATTTGCTCTTCGTCCGCGACGAGACGCTCTGGGCGGTTCCGTTCGACCTGGCATCACTCGAGCTCGACGGCGAACCGCTGCCGGTCCTTCAAGGTATCCACGCTCATGGAAGCCATGAGGGGGCGCAGTACGCCGTAAGCCCGAACGGCTCGCTCGCCTACTCCAGTGGCTCCGGATTCGAATCTCTCGAAAGTCGTCTCGTTTTCGTCGATCGTTCGGGGATCGAGACGCCTCTTCCTCATGAGCCGGGGGGTTACTTCGGCCCGCGGCTGTCGCCGGATGGGCGAAAGGTCGCGCTCTCCGATGGAGACTCGAGCAAGTGGGATATCTGGGTTCTGGACGTCGACCGGCCGGCACGGACGAGGCTCACGTTCGACGTCTTGGGTGACCAACCGGCGTGGACGTCGGATGGACGTCGCGTCGCCTATGCCTCGCGAGCCAGCGGCGAAGACGATCTGTATTGGATGCCCGCCGACGCGAACGGAGACCCTGAACGTTTGCTCGAAAATCCCTCTTCCAATCAGAGGCCTTACGATTTTCACCCCGATGGGAGAACGCTTCTCTTCGGGGATCGTGTTTCGAGCGCGAACTACGATATCTGGACGATGACATTCGGCGAGGAGGCGAAGCCATTGGTAGCGTCGGAGTTCAACGAGCGGGCTGCGGACTTCTCCCCCGACGGCCGTTGGGTCGCCTACACTTCCAACCGATCCGGCCGCACCGAAGTCTATGTGACGTCCTATCTGGAGGCCGGAGCTGCGATTGCCGTCTCCACCAGCGGCGGCACCGAGCCCGCGTGGTCGCCAACGGGGCGTGAGCTCTTCTTTCGCAACGGCGACGCGATGTTGGCGACTCAAGTGCGGCTCGAGCCGGAGCTTCGAATCGGAACGCCCCTGCCGTTATTCGAGGGCTCCTACCTCGGTAGTCCGGCCGCGAGAACTTACGACGTGACGCGGGACGGTCAACGTTTCCTCATGGTCAAGTCGGAGTCGGAGGCTTCCACCGCGCAGATCCACATCGTGCTCAACTGGCGCGAGGAGCTGGAGCGTCTCGTACCGAGCCGCCCCTGAGTTTTGTCTCGCTGCCGGGTGGTAAAATGCTGCTCGTGGCAGGTCGAGTCCCAAAAACCTTCGCATACGCGGGCGCCCCGCGGCGACGCGAACGACGTGCCGTTGTCCGAATCGTACTTGAAGGCCGTGGAGCGGGTCGAATCCGATCCACGCAACGAGAGCGGAAAGGACAAGACGTGGGTCGCGAAAGCGATTCGAGAGTCGAAGGCGCATTTCGCGAAAGCGATTCGAGTGCGATAGATCGAGGTGAGCGCGTTCGAAGAGCTGGTGCGCGCTCTATCCCAAAGCGGCGTCCGATTCATCGTGATCGGTGTCTGGGGAGCGAACTACTACGCGACGTCGGGGGAGACGCTCTTCACGACCGACGACCGCGATCTGTTCTTGCCTGCCGACGCAAGAAACTTGCTCACGGCTTGGCAAGCGTGCGAATCGGTCGGCCTTCAACTGTGGTCCGGCAACGAGCCGATGGACAAGCCCCTCGACGATTTCTTGGCCGAACGCGCGTCGTCGAGCGACGGGCTCTCACCAGGGCCACGGATGATGGAGGACTCGAAATCGATCTCACTCTGGAAATGGCGGGATTCGAGTTCGACGACGTTTGGCGAGAACGCCGTGTGTTCCGACTGGAGTGTATCGACGTTCCTGTAGCTAGACTCAAACATATCGTCGAGTCCAAGGCGAAGGCGAACCGCCCCAAGGACCGCTTGTTCCTGGAAACGCACGCCGAAGCACTCGAGAAGCTCATCGACGACTAACCCGTCGACCTGTCCGCGAGCCCGAGGGGCTCGCGAGACTAGGCCAGTACTGGTCGTTTAGAACGATCTGCCCTTCGAGGTTCGCACGTTGGTCAAGAGCCCGCTACTCACCGGCGAGGCGGTCATCTCGCTCGCACTCGGGATCGGCGCCAACACGACGATCTTCACCATCATCAATGCGGTAGTTGTTCGAGCGCTTCCAGTCGAACCGGGATCGAGGACCGATAGCGGCAACCTACCTCGCCGATTGGGAGAGAATCTCGAGCTCTCGGCTCCAATTCTGAACGAGCGTCAAGGCCGTCGGGCGCGGAGCCGCCTCGCTCGCGTCGACCATGACGAAGTGCTCGCCGTCCGGCATCATTTGATAGAAGACCTCGCTGTAAGCGGTGAAGACGAAGTCTCTCTCGAAGAGCAGCCGCGGCTTTCCGAGGATGGCCCGGCCCGCATCATGCGCAACGCTGACGGCCATCATCTTGTTCCCGCTTCGATACAAGATGTCTCGTCCGTCGGGGCTCCAGATCGGTTGCGCCCCGCCGTCGGTGGAAACCTGAGATTTCGTGCCCGAATCGGGAAACGTACGGAGATAGATTTCGTCCGTCCCCGTCTCGTCGGACTGGTAGGCAACGAAACGACCGTCCGGAGAGAACACGGGAGACTCTTCGTTGGCTTCGGTGGCGAGAAACAGCTGGGGCCTGCGATCGCCGTTCACATCGAAGGTCCAGATATCCCATTCCGTGCCGGGCTCGAAACGTACGAAAGCCAACGTGGACCCCGACGGCTGCCAGGAGTTGGCGACCGGCGACACGCCAGAGCCGAGAACCGCAGCCTCGTCGCTACCGTCGACCGCCTGCCAGAGGACCTGCATCACCCCATCGCGATCGGAGGAGAACGAGATGCGCTCTCCGTCCGGTGTCCAGCGCGGAGTCATGTTATTGAAACCCGAGATGAGACGAGTCGTTGTGCCGCGAACGATGTCGTGCATCCAGATGTCCGCGTTCGCGTTGTCGATTGCGATAGCCAGCTTGCTTCCATCGGGGGACGGCACCACTTCGTCATAGGCGCGAGGCGTATCGATGAGTGTCTCGGCCGTTCCGTCCCGATCCACCGTGACGACGCGCAGATCCGTTCCCCAGGGCTTGCCGCGCGCGTAGAGGAGCGAGCCGTTTCGCGAAAGAGCGTACATGGCCGGTCCCTTTGTCGGAGAGGTAACCACACCATCGAGCACGGGAACGGGAGCACCTGTAATCTCCAATCGATCTCCGTCGAGCGGAACGGAGAAAAGAGAGCCGTCGCGGGCGAACAACAGGTGTCCCGTCGGGCTGTGGCGAGGGTAGGCGCCACCCTCCAGGAGAATCCGATACTCGCCGGCCTCGAGAGAGAGCACCGCAACGGAGGCGTCGTCCCACGACTCGATGTCGCCCGACCCCACCGTGAACAGGACGGCTTTGCCCTCGGGCAGAATCTCGGGAAAGCGGTAGGATTTCTCCCCCGTTGCCCGGTCGGGCGCTCGGAGGACACGCGTCTCACCGCCGTTCTCTCCGACCCAGTGGAGCCCCAGCGCCGCATCGGGAACGAAGACGATGCCGTCGGAAGACCAGCTGGCCCCTCGTGGGGCGCCCGAGAGCTCGGCGAGGGCCGTGGCGGCCCCTCCCCGGACCGAAACCTTCATGAGCTTGCCCCCCTGAGCAAATCCGAGCCATTGGCCGTCCGGTGAGAAGAAGGGCATCGTCGCTCCGGCGCCTCCCACCGGCTTCGCGTCGAGCTCGTCGAGCTGCCGCAAATAGAGCTGCGTCGTGGCCCCTCGCGATGCGACGTAGGCGATGCTCTGGCCGTCATCGCTCATGGCGATGGTGGGAGCCGACGTCAGAAAGAGCTCCTCACCCGGCCCGAGCGGAAGAGCGAACCGGGCAATCGGGGCCTCTGCCTCTCGCCGCGCCGGCACGCGAAGGAGCGCCCAAAGAGCCACTCCCGAAGCGAAGAGGGCGATGAGAACCGGCACGTAGCGCCGCCACGCCGACGCCGAGCCCACCCCGGGCGCAACGCTCTCGGGCTCGGCGGCAGCATCCTCGATCTCGATACGCACATCCGCCGCGTCGTGAAGCCGCCGCGCGGCGTCTTTGCGGAGACACCGCCGAAGCAGCGTGCGGATGGAGCCCGGGGTGTCCGCCGGCAAGCGATCCCACCGAGGCTCGTCTTTGAGAATCGCCGCGAGCGTCTCGGAGACCGTCTCCGCATGGAAGGCCTTCTTCCCCGTGAGGGCTTCGTAGAGCACACAACCAAACGCCCATAGATCTGCGCGCCGATCCAAGGGTTTCCCCTTGCATTGCTCCGGGCTCATGTAGGGCGCCGTGCCGAGTATCATCCCACTCGCCGTCTCTTTGACCGCGGTCGGCGACTCGTGAAGGCTGGAAGACGAGCTCCGCGCATCATCGGGCTCCGACATCGCCTTCGCGAGACCGAAGTCCAGAATCTTTATTTTGCCGTCCGGCGTCACCTTGATGTTGGCGGGCTTGAGGTCACGATGAATCACGCCTCTCGCGTGGGCCGCTTCCAGGCCCGCGGCGATCTGCGCGAAGAGTGGAAGAGCCTCCTCAAGCACAATCGCCCCCTGGGCGATCGTCTCCGCGAGCGTCATCCCTTCGACGAGCTCCATCGCCAGGAACAGGGTGCCATC
>DASPGQ010000163.1 GCA_035620555.1 Vicinamibacteria bacterium | reverse complement strand
AGTCGGCCCGGGACGTCGTCTTGCGATCGCGAAAACTGATGTAGGACGCCTCGCGTACCGCCGCTCCGAGCTCCTGCGCCAGGGACATCGCGTAAAGCGGGACCTGTAGAGCCGTTTGCGCGTCGGGCGATCGTCCGCTCTTGTAATCGAAAACGTGAAGGGTGCCGTCCTCGTCGACGTCCGCGCGGTCGACGCGACCCTTGATCCGTACGTACCACGGGGATTCTCCCGATGGGCCGCGGTCGACTTTCAATGGGGCTTCGAAGGCGTGCTCGACGAGGCGTCTCCTGAGAGGTCCTCGGGCGAGCTCACGCCGGAGAAGCCACGGAATCGCGCCAGGCTCCCCCGCGTTTCCGAACAGCCGGGAGAATTCCGGCTGCCGGTGCTCTCCGCGAACCTTCGAGATCGCCACCTGTCGAAACAAAGCGAGCGCCTCGTCGTAGTTTTCCTCGGTAATCGGACGCGGACGCTCCGCGCCGCGATCCCACTTCGCGAAGGCGTCCTGGAGCAGCTGGTGGAGAATCCGACCCCGGTCGCGAGCGCTCAGCGTTTCGTCGACGACCTCCTCCTCCTCGAGCCCGAGAAGGTAACGGGCAAAGTATTTGAAAGGGCATCGAAGATAGAGCTCGAACGCCGTTGGGGAGACCGGCTCGAAAACCTTCGGCGGCGAATCGATGATGCCCGCCCGTCGATCGACCGCGAAAGGTATCGAGGCGTCGAGGACCCCTCGCCGCAGTGCCTCCGATCGAGAGACCAGGATCGTCTCGAGCGGACCAATCGAATCCACTTTCACGGCATCGCTTTCCAACCACGCCTGGGCGTCCTCGAGAAAAGGCGAGGGAACGGTAGGCATCTCGTCGTCGAGCTGGTGTCGAAAGAGCACGACGTGCTTGGAGGCGCATTCGAGCAAGCTCAGAAAGCGGCACCTCTCGCGCGCGAGCAGCTCGCGGTCGGAAGGCCATCCGAACTCGGACAGCAGTCTCTGCGGGTAGAAGATGTTACGTTCGCCGCGATCGGGCCATTCGCCGTCGTTGAGACCGAAGAGGAGCACGAGATCGAACGAGCCGAAGGTGGCCGAAGCGGCGTCGACGATGACGACCCCGCCAGTTCCCGTACGCGGAGCAAACGTATGAGACTCGATCGCCCGATGCAGTTTCTCGCGGAAAGCGAAGAAACCGATCGTCGGGTCTCCCGCTTGCTGGGAGGCGGCCGCGAGTCGGTCCAGGATCGTCTCGAGCGCTCTCTGCGCTCTCCGAGTGCGAGAGAGCTCGGACTCGGGGCAGGCGTCTTCCAGCGGGCGAGAGAATCGAGCGAGGAATCGCTTCAGCGTTTGGATTTTTTGGGAGAGCGAGGCGGGCTCCCCGAGCGGTGCCAGCAGCTCTGAGGCGGTGACCACCGCGGCGAGAGCGGAACGGGCTTTGTCCGACGACCCGCCGAATCCCGGAAGACTCGGCTGAACGGGCGGGCGGTCGAGCCGCTCGAGGAGCGAACGCCACCTCTTCGTCGAGCCCGGCTCTCTCAATCGCAGCGTCAGCCGGTCGAAAGCCGCTGTCTCCGCCCCGCCCACGTGCTCGAAGCGGAAAAGAGGACTGCGCAGCAGCGCGAGAGCGAAGGGGCGCGCCCCGTCGTGCTCGACCAGGTCGATGAGAAGGTCGACCGCGGCCACGATCGGTTCCCGGGCGAGCGGAAAGCTGTCCTGGAGCTCGTAGGGGATGCCCGCCTCCCGAAACACCTTCTTGGCCAGGTAGGAATAAGGCAGAGGCCGGGGCACGACGATCGCGATGCGGTGAAGCGGAGGAAGTCGCTGCTTTTCTTCCAGCAACTTCAGAAGACGAGCCGCGTCCCGAAGGCACTCCTCCCGATCGCGAGCGACGAACGTGAGGGAGTCGTGACCCTCGGGAGCGAGCAGGGAAGGCCGGGGAAGGGCCGGCGCGGGGTCGATCCGAATCGTGCCGGAGAATCGAGACAGCTCGGGCGAGTGCTCATGCTCGATGACGAATTGAAGCTCGGCGATTCCCTCGGCCTCCCTCACGAGGTCCAGCTCGAGCGGTGAGAGCGTCTGCGCTCCGAGAACCACGACTTGGCGGAAGGGGAAAGCTGCGTAGAGATCCTCGCGCGCCCGGGGACGGTCCACGAGGCCGAGCGTCTGAAGCCGTCGCCGATACTCCAGGATCGAGGCGTCGAGGAAACGCGTCAGTTGAGCGAGCTTCTGCGCTCCCTGGTCGTCGGGAGCGTCCAGCTCCTCGAGAGCGCGGCGAACGAAAGGTTCCCAGCCCTTTGCCCGAAGCATCAGGTCGTCGTGGAACGCGAGTACCCGCGACGCGAGGGAACCGCGTACGGCGAATGGCGGCAGGAGGCCTGTTCGTTCGGTCGCTTCGAAAGCGGCCTCGAGCAGGGCCTCGCGGAGCAAGGGATCGACGAGACGATGACACGACGAGTCGATCAGGGCATTCGGAGTCGTGATCGTCGGAAGGATGGCGGTGTTCCGCCGGGAAACGAGCAGCGAGTCCTCGATCCAGTACCTCACGAGGTGCGCCGCCGATGTGGTGGGGACGAGCACCGCGAGCTCGGCGAGCGCCAGGGGATCTCGGTTACACCGCTCGGTGAGGAACCGCGCGACATACTCGCTCACGCCGCGGAAGCCGCGACAACCCGTGAGCTCGAATGCCGGCATCGGTCGCCATTCTATCCATTTGGATAGCGTTCAACGGTGCCAGGCGCGTGCCGCTATCCGATTGGATAGGCGTCGGGCGGCGGACAACCCGTTCTTTCGTGGGTTCCCGGGTGGAACGCCTCTTGCACGACCAAGGCTGATGGAGGTGTAACGATGAGCACGACGACGATTCCGGTCGAAGCGGACATCACCCGCGATCTCGGCAGCGTACTGTCCGGTGTGGAGAAGCGTTTTCTGGTGTGGATGGCGGGCCGCTTGCCCGCACCGATAAACTCCGACCATCTCACTGTGCTCGGCCTCGTGGGCATGATCGGCGCCGGGGCGAGCTTCTGGGCGGCCGCGATCGAACCGCTTGCTCTCGTCGGTGTCGTACTCTTCCTCTTCGTGAACTGGTTCGGCGACAGCCTCGATGGAACGCTCGCCCGGGTTCGAGGCTGCCAGCGCCCGAAGTACGGATACTACGTCGACCACGTCGTCGACGTTTTCGGAGCCTTCTTCCTGCTCGGAGGGCTGGCATTGTCGGGCTACATGAGTCCCGTCGTCGCTTTCGGACTGATGGTCGTCTACCTCATGGTCGTGTCCGAGATCTATCTGGCTGCCTACGCCGTCGGGACTTTCCGAATTCACTTTCTGCGGCTCGGGCCGACCGAGCTCCGAATCCTCTTCTCGATCGGGACTCTCTATCTTCTGGTGGGCACCCACACGACGATCCGCGGCAAGGACTATCTCTTGTTCGACGTGGGCGGCATCTGCGCGATCGTGGGTCTCTTCGTGACCCTTCTCGCTTCCGTAATGCGCAACACGCTGCATCTCTACCGGGCCGAGCCGGTCAGCGAGCCAGGGAAAGGTCGTTGATCCGTTTCATAAAGTTCAGCGCCGTCGGGTGGATCGGCGTCAGCGTTCAGCTCTCGGTGCTCTCGCTCTTGAAAGGCGTCCTGGGCGTCCACTACCTCCTGTCCACGGTCGTCGCCGTCGAATCAGCGATTCTCCACAACTTTCTGTGGCACGAACGCTGGACGTGGCGTGACCGCGGACTTCTCCGCGGCATCGTCCGACTTCGGCGCCTGCTTCGGTTCAACTTGACGAGCGGGCTCGTCTCCATCCTTGGAAACGTCGTGTTCATGCGGCTATTCGTCGGCGAGCTCGGGCTTCACTATCTCGTGGCGAACCTCGCGTCGATTGCTTCCTGCGCGCTCTTGAACTTCCTCGTCAACGATCGGCTCGTCTTCCTCGCTCCCGAGGATGCGGTGCCGGCGGCGCGTCAGGGATGCTCTTGCGTCAATTTACAGGGACACTAGTTGAAACGAAGCGTGTAGTGCATCCCGCCCTGTTTCAGTCATTGTCGCTCGAAGTCTCGGTCGAGTCGTCGAGGAGGTCCAGGAATTGTCGCGGCGTCACGATGCGAACGCCTTGCACCTCCTCCAGCTCCACGAGGTGGCGGTCACCCGAGACGATAAAGTCGGCGCGTCCATCGAGTGCAGCGGCCACGTACAGATCGTCGTCCGGGTCCGATTCCACAACCCGAACGTCGGGCACCCCACTTACGACATCAGCGAGAACGCCCAGTGACTCGACCCAGGCGTCCAACTCCTCATCGGTGGCGTCGATCTTTTTGCGCACCTTTGGATAGTCGAGGCCTTTTCGGACTTCCTCCAGGATGTCCTTGGAAACGATGACGGTGTGGGCACCCTCCCTCAGGAGTCGTTTGATGATCTGGCCCGGCGGGCCTTGAGGACGAATCAGCGCGCTCAGGTAGACGTTCGCATCGACGACGACGCGAGCCATCGCTCAGAGCGTTCCTCGACGACTCTCGTGTTTGGCCTCGTTGGCAATCCGATCGGCCTCGGATTGTGAGATCGAGCCCGGTTGTCGCGCCATCAGCGCGAGCAAATGGCCACGTGCGGCTCGCTCTAACTGCTCGAGCTTCTCTATCGGGACGACGGCCGCAAGCGCCTTTCCTTTGCGCTCGATGATGAATTCGTCGTAGCGAAGCGAAACTCTGTCCAGAATCTCTCCGAGCTGTTTACGCACATCGATCGTCGAGATGGTCTTTTTCAACTTAAGCTTCTCCTATAACTATAATAATTATAATATATATACTATTTTAATTTCTGGTACCCATATCTCGAGCCGCGCAAGCTCTCCCATTGTCAGAAAAAGCCGACGTGACGAGCGGAAGCCGCCAGCTCCGCCATCGTCTAATCCTTGGGGTACGCGAAACCTCCGGCCTCGCCGATGATGTCGCGAGCCGCCCGATGACCGTCGTGCCCTCGCTCGGCACTCCCAATGAAACGAAGAGGGCGCGCTCTGCACAGTGATCGTTCCCGAGGCCGCGATCGGATGAAACGGTGCGACCTCGGTTTGTCCATCGAGCTCACCGAAGTCGACGTCCGGGCTCGCGGCCATCACGCCCAGGCTCGCGTAGACTGCGGGGTTCCAGGTCAAAACCGGCGTTTCGACGTCACGGGGAGACCGTTCCCGGATCGAGCGGATCGACGGACGCAAGACGTCCCTTTACCCCGAGCCTCACTACGTCATCGCTTCGAACGTAGAATCGATGAGCTCCGGTTACGGCCGGCTGACCCGCCCGGTCCAAGCCTGCCCTGAACTTATCGCTTTCAATACCGGAGCTCATGCCCCACTCGAAATCGACGATGGGATCGACACTTCCGAGCTCGATTCGGGACGTTCGCGGAACGAGATCCGCGAAGCGCGTGTCGTTGGAACCGCTCCGATCACGGTCAAGACGATTCGACAAGAAAGGTTCTTCGACGTCTCCCCGATCCTCGGTGAAGTCGATTGGTGCTTCTTCCTCGATACCCGGTCGAGACGCGGCGTCGATCCTTATCCCTTACGACGGCAATACGAACTCGTCGTCACTAGCGGGATGCGGTCACCGGGCACGATCCTGACACCGGCTGAGAGCTCTGGCACGCGAGCGCCCTCAATCCCGAGAACAACGGGGGCCTACCGGATTGTCGCTTCGTCTCAGCGGTTCGAAAATGGCAGCGCGAAACCGTCCGGCAGCGTAGAATCGAATGGGTTGAGTCCTTTCCGTTTTTGCGATTGATGCCGAATCCCGTGCCCATGGGTTTGCGAAGAGCGCTGTGGCTCGTCGCCGTCGTTGCCACTGCAACTCCCGCCGCCTCCGAGGATTGGTCTTTCGCACTCTCGGCATTCGTTTTCGATCCGCCCAAGGACAGCCCTTACATCTCGCCAATCTTCTACGCGGACCGGGGTGGCTTGCATCTCGAAGCGCGGTACAACTACGAGGACCTCGAGACCGGCTCGCTCTTCGTCGGGAGAAGCTTCGATTTCGGAGAGAACGTCTCGTTCACGGCGGTTCCGATGCTCGGCATCGTGGCCGGGAGCACCAACGGCGTCGCGCCCGGTGCGGAGATCGAGATCGCCTGGCGCCGGCTCGCGCTCTACGCGGAGTCGGAGTACGTCCTCGACCTCGAGGACAGCGACGCGAGCTTCCTCTACACCTGGAGCGAGGCCACGCTCGCTCCAGTCGATTGGCTGCGGTTCGGCCTTGTGGTGCAGCGGACGAGGACTTACGACACCGGCCTCGACCTCCAGCGAGGCCTGCTGATCGAGCTCTCCCACGCGAAGCTGTCGTTCGCATTTCACTGGTTCAATCCCGATCGGACGGAGGACCAGGTCTTCGCCTACGCGGCGGGCTACGAGTTCTGATTTCGAATCAACCGCCGAGCGCGATGGCGACGATCACCAGCAGCATTCCTCCAATCATGAGCGCCAAGCCGGCGCGTAACGGCGGGAGGTTCGTGTGCCGCGCCCAGCGATATCCGACCAGGAACAACGAGCCGATCAGGATCGCGTTCGAGACCCTGAGGGCCACCCAAGCGTTATCGATGAAGAGAAAGGGAACGGCTGCGGGGACGCTGGAGAAGAATACCAGCCAGAAGCTTGCGACGGCGCCGAAGACGTCTTCCCGGTTGAGCCGTGCGGAAGGGGGCTCTCTTTGTTGGACGGCGCGCACGATCCTTCGGTACAGGGCGGCGCGCTCGCTCGGGTCCGTCACGTGCTCGAGGATCTCGTCGAGCTCACCCGCGACGAGGCGGGCCGCGCGCTCCGCGCTCGCCGCCCCGCGGATCGCGTCCCGGAGACGCGCCCGCCTGGCTCGCTCGAACCGCATGCCGCCCAGATACATGATCCCGTCGATGAGTCCCCACGCCACGTTGCACCCAACGGTCGCCGCGAGGAGCTCGCGGGCGGCGTCCGGTCCTTCGCGAACCAGCACGCCTGCGCCCAGCGTGAAGGTCAGCGTCATGATGATCCCGAAGAGAATCTCGGACAAGCTGTCGCCGGGCGCAAGGTATCGACTGATGAGGCCCTCACGAAACGTCTGCATGGCGTTGGACGTCTGCATTCTAGATTCGCCTCACGGGCAATAGCGCGATGGTAGAATCTTTTTCTCTCGGCCACCTCTTTCGACGACGGAGGGGGCGTGAGAGGGAGCTTTTCGCGCGGCATGTCGCAACGTAGCCGACTCTCGGCCCATTCTCAGGGATTCTACCTTCTCTGCCTCTTCGGTTTTCTCACCGTCTACAACCTGGCTCTCAAGATTACGCGGGTAGCCGCGCATCCGGACGTAGCCGGCACCTGGCAGGTTCTCCGATCGGACCTCCTGTTCAACCTCGGGTTTGCGACCCTTTGGGTCGCCTTGGCGCTTCGGGCATGGCGGTCGCGACTTCGCTGGCCGGTTCTGGTCGCGATGCACGTTTCGTGTCTTCTGTACGCGATCATCACGACCGGCGCGCATCGTTACTTCGACGCGACCGGCACGGTGCTGGACTTCGGGCTGGTCGTGTTCGCCTTTGCGAACTTCGCCGAGAATCGCGTCGTGATGGCGAGCGAGACGCCGTGGGTGCAATACGGGCTCGTCCTGGGCTATCTCTGCGTCGGGCCGTTTCTTCTCACCGAGGCGGCCCGCCGAGGTCGACCACCCGCAGGGACCCATCCTTCGCTCGATTTGCTGTCTCTCCTCCGTCGTCCCCTCGGACCACTGGGCGCGGTCTTGTGTGTCCTGCCCGTCATTTCCGCTCGAGCGAATCTCGATAGCCCATTCGCGCGGGACCCCGTGGTGCAGCTCATCGCCACCGCCCCCGGGAGGGACCTGATTCCGGGGGAGGGCGACGCGGCGGCGCCAAGACCCCCGATCGATGTCGAGCTCGAACGGCGCGATCGATCGAGACCGCTCAACGCCGTCGTGATCATCCTGGAGTCCACCGGGGCCTCGGCCACCACCCTCCATTCTCCCGAGCTCCCGACGACACCGTTTCTCGCCGACCTGGCGGGGCGTGGACTGGTGGTGGAGCGCGCTTACTCGACGATTCCTCACACGTCGAAGGCGCTCATTTCGATCCTGTGCGGCATCGAGCCCCGGCCGATACGCGAGTTGACCGAGGTGCTGCCCGGACTCGTGCCCGCCACCTGTCTGCCCGAGCTTCTCGAGACCGAGGGCTACCGGACGGTCTTCTTCCAGTCCGCCACGGAGCGATTCGAGCGGCGCGGAGAGCTCGTCGCCAATTTCGGCTATCGAGATTTCTTCGCTGGGGAATCGATGGACGCCGACGGTTTCGAGCGAGCGAACTATTTTGCCTACGAAGACGCGGTCATGCTCGAGACGAGTCGCCGGTGGCTGTCGGAGAATGGCTCGACTCGTTTCTTCGCCACCTACCTGACGGCGACGCCCCATCACGATTATCTCGCACCGCGACGATACGGCCGGCTCGAGCTCACCGAGGACGACGAGCACAACCGCTACTTGAACTCGGTGCGATACCTGGACTTCTTCGTGCGCGATCTCCTGGATCAATTCCGTGAGCTCGGCTTGTTGGGCTCTACCGTCTTCATCATCGTGGGCGATCATGGTGAGGCCTTCGGGGAGCATGGCCGTCGAAAACACGACGACGTCCTGTACGAAGAAGTTGTACGCGTGCCATTTCTCGTCCTGGACCCGCGCAACGAGCAGGAAAGACGGGTGAGCGGTCCTGCGAGCCTCCTCGATGTCCTGCCCACGCTGGTGGACGCGTTAGGCTTCGACGTCGTCGATTCGAGCTACCCGGGGGAGTCGGTCTTCCGGATTCGGGACCCAGGTCGGACGCTCTATTTCAATTGTTTCAACCACGGTCGTTGTCGCGGGCAACTGGAAGGAACGCGCAAGTTCATACATTATTACGACGAACAAGCCGACGAGCTGTTCGATCTGGCGAACGACCCTTTCGAACGTCACAACCTCGCCTCGACCGAGAGCCCAGCGATCGGCCGGCTGCGAGCCCGATTGCGAGAATCGTGGCAAAGCGTGGATCTCATGTACCGTCGGCACCACCGAATGCAGATCGATCCGTTCTTGTCCGAACGAGAGCCTCCGGTCGAGAAGCGGCTGGGGGTGTCTTTCGGCGATCGTCTCGAGCTCGTGGGGGTCGATCTCTCGACCGAACGGCTGCGTCGCGGTGAGAGCTTTAGCGTCTCCTATCACTTCCACGTCAAGACGAGATTGCCCAAGGGGTGGCGGATGGTGGTGGAAGGGGAAGGGCCCACGGGGAGGGAATCCGCCGAGGTCGGGCACGAGCCATTCGACGGACTCTACCGTTTGCGATTCTGGAAGCCCGGCTCCTATGTGACCGACGTGCAGCAAATCACGGTTCCCGCGGAATGGAGTTCCAATACTTTCAACGTCTTCTTGAGCTTTTTCGACAAGGGGAGCGAGTCCCTCGTGGACGTTGCCAGCCATCGTCCGAGCGAGAGGAAACGGGTGCTCGTCGCGAGCCTCGCCATCGTCGACTGACGAATGGGCTCGCGGAGTTTGATTTGCCCGAGGGGACCCCGCTAATTTGTAGGCGTGGCTGCCAACCTCGACGACCTGAAGATCGACCGCAGCGAAAGAAACGAACCGCGTTCGGTGGCTTGGCTCGCCTGGGCTATTCTGGCAACCGTTGCGCTCGCCGGGATCGGGTTTCTCTGGTTGCGACCGAGCGGCAAGCTCGTCTCGACCGCCACGGCTCGAGCGAGCGAGACGCCGAGTGGGCAAACCGTACTCAACGCATCGGGTTACGTCACGGCAAGGCGGCGGGCGACGGTGTCCTCGAAGGTGACGGCGAAGGTCCTCGAAGTGCTGATCGAAGAAGGCATGGAAGTGCGCGAGGGGCAGATTCTGGCAAGGCTCGACTCATCGAACACCGAAGCGAGCTTGAATCTCGCCGCGGCGGAGCTTCGCGCGGCCCGCACCGCCCAAGAAGAGACCAGGGTGCAGCTCGAGGAAGCCGAGCTCCAGCTCGAGAGGACAAAGGCGCTCGTGCGCGATGCGGTCGTGAGTCAAGCGGAGCTCGATCGGGTCCAAGCGACGACCGATTCCCTCCGAGCGCGCCTCGAGCGACAGCGCGAGGAGGTCGAGGTCGCGGAGCGACGCGTTGCCGTGTGGAAACAGCAGCTCGAGGACACGGTGATCCGGGCCCCGTTCGACGGGATCGTGACGACGAAGGACGCTCAGCCGGGCGAAATGATCTCACCGGTAAGTGCCGGGGGGGGATTCACCCGCACCGGCATCGGGACGGTGGTGGACATGAGCTCCCTCGAGATCGAGGTCGACGTGAACGAGAGCTACATCAACCGGGTGCGCCCGGGACAGAGCGTCGAAGCCACACTCGATGCCTATCCGCAGTGGAAGATCCCCACGAGAGTTCTCGCCATCGTGCCGACCGCGGATCGCGATCGGGCGACGGTCAGGGTACGCATCGGCTTCGACGAGCTGGACCCGCGCATCCTTCCCGAGATGGGTGTGAAGGTCGCTTTTCGAGACGAGCAACCGTTGACGGACTCGCGACGAGTCGTTTCGATTCCCCAGCTGGCCGTCCGAAACGATAATGGCCGAGACGTGGTGTTCGTAGTGAATGGGGAGCGAGTGGAAAGAAGAGCGGTTACCATCGCGCCCGGTGAGGGTGACGAGGCGGTGGTGCTTTCCGGTCTCGAAGCAGGCGAACGGGTGGTCGTCGAAGGACCGGAGGATCTGGCGGATGGCGACGCGGTGGAGGAGCGATCGTGATGGTGGACAACGGCGGGCTCGTCCGAGTCGACAAAGTGAGGAAGTACTTCCGGCGAGGCTCGGAAGAGATTCATGTGCTCGAAGACCTCGACCTGGAAGTCCCCAGGGGCGAGTTTCTCGCGCTCATGGGCCCCTCGGGTTCGGGCAAGAGCACGCTCTTGAATCTCATCGGAGGCCTCGACGCGCCGAACCAGGGCTCGGTCACGGTGAACGGGGAGCGCATCGATCGACTCACGGGAGCGAAGCTCGCTTCCTGGCGGGCACGGCACGTCGGCCTGGTGTTTCAGTTCTACAATCTCCTTCCGGTCCTTTCGGCGGAGCGGAACGTGGAGCTTCCGCTACTTCTGACGCGTCTGTCGCGGAGCGATCGGAAGAAGCATGTGGATACCGCTCTCGCGATCGTGGGCCTATCGGACCGCAAGAAGCACTATCCCAGGGAGCTATCGGGCGGGGAGCAGCAACGAGTGGGCATTGCGCGCGGTATCGTGAGCGACCCGACGCTCCTCCTGTGCGACGAGCCCACCGGTGACCTCGACCGAAAATCGGGCGACGAGATCCTCGAGCTCCTGAAGGCGCTGAACCGGGAGCACGACAAGACGATCATCATGGTGACGCACGATCCCCACGCGGCGGCGCGCGCGAGCCGCAAGCTATATCTGAACGAGGGGAAACTCAGCACGGAGCCGGTCGAATGACCCTCGGGCGCCTCGTGCTGGCGAACCTCATGCGCAGGAAGGTTCGTACCCTTCTCACGGTCCTCTGCATCGTGGTGGCATTCGTGCTCTTCGGCTATCTCTCCGCCATCCGTCAAGCGTTGAGCCAGGGGGTCGACGTTGCCGACGCAGATCGTCTCGTGGTGCGCCACAAAGTTTCCCTGATCCAGCCGCTCCCCGGGAGCTACGAAGCGGAGATCGAACAGTTACCTGGCGTCGCCCAAGTCGCGCACGCGAGCTGGTTCGGAGGCATCTATCAGAAACCCTCGAACTTCTTCGCCCAGGCGGCGGTTCAGCCCGAGGACTGGCTTTCCATCTACCCCGAGTATCTGCTCTCCGACGAAGAGAAGGACGCCTGGTTCCGCACGCGCACCGGGGCCGTCGTGGGACGGGCCACCGCTGAGCGCTTCGGCTGGAAGGTGGGGGACCGGATTCCGATCCAGGCAACCGCCTGGACGCACAGCGGGGGAAACCGGCTGTGGGAGTTCGACCTCCTCGGGATCTACGACGGAGCCAAGCCGGGTACGGATACGTCTTGGTTCTTCTTCCATTACGACTATTTCGACGAGGCTCGCGACTTCGGAAGGGGAATCGTCGGCTGGTATGTCGTGCGCATCGAGAATCCGCGCGAAGCCGCCGCCGTCGCCAAACGCATCGACCAGACGTTCGCCAACTCGCCGGCGGAGACCAAGGCGGAGACCGAAGGCGCTTTCCTGCAGTCGTTCGCCGATCAGATCGGTAATATCGGCGCCATCGTCATCGCGATCCTCAGCGCCGTTTTCTTCACCATTCTCCTCGTGGCCGGCAATACGATGGCGCAGTCGGTGCGCGAGCGCATCGGAGAGTTGGCGGTTTTGAAGGCGATCGGCTTCAACGACGGCCAGGTCGTAGGTCTCGTTCTCGCCGAAGCCTGTACGATCGCAGGTATCGGCGGCCTTCTCGGTCTTGGGGTTGCATGGTTTGTTATTTCGCTCGGAGATCCGACCTCGGGAGCGCTACCCGTCTTCTTCTTCCCGACCGCCGACGTTCTCGTCGGCGTCGGCCTCGCCCTCGCACTTGGCTTCGTGACCGGAAGCTTTCCCGCGCTCCAGGCGGGTAGGCTTCGCATCGCCGATGCGCTCCGGAGGCTCGGATGAACTGGCTGACTCAAATCGTAGCTCTGTCGGAGGTCAACTTGCGCACGCTACCGGCGCGAAAGGGCTCCGTCGCCGCCGCCATGTTCGGCATCGCCGGCGTGGTCGCCGTTCTCGTCGGCGTCCTCTCGATCGCGCAGGGTTTCCGGCACGCGATGACCGTCTCGGGTAACGACGATACGGCGGTGGTCATGCGATCGGGGGCGGACAACGAGATGATGAGCGGTCTTTCGGGAGAGAGCGCGCGCATCATCGCCGACGCCGAGGGCATCGCTCGCGGTCCGGCGGGGCCGATGGCATCTTCCGAGCTCTTCGTGATTATTGCCGTCCCGTTGCGTTCCACGGGCAAGGACGCCAACGTTCCTCTTCGCGGTGTCGTCCCCGCCACCTTCGACGTCAGACGGGACGTCCAGATCGAGGAGGGCCGTACTTTCCACTGGGGACGCAACGAAGTGATCGTCGGGGCGGGCGCTCGGCGAGAGTTCGTCGGTCTCGATCTCGGATCGAAGATTCCGGTGGGCCAGCAGGAATGGACGGTGGTGGGAATCTTCGGCGCCAACGGTGGGCTCTCGGAATCGGAGATATGGACCGATGCCGCCGTGCTTCAACCGGCTTACCGTCGCGGGAATTCGTACCAGGCCGTATACGCAAGACTCGAGAGTCCCGATCTGTTTCAGAATTTCAAAGATCGATTGACGACAGATCCGAAGCTCAACGTGAAGGTGATCCGACAGACCGAGTACTACGCGGAGCAATCGACGGTTATCGTGAACCTCATCACCGGCTTGGGAAGGCTCATCGCGGCGCTCATGGGCCTGGGAGCCGTCCTGGGCGCGCTCAACACGATGTACAGCGCCGTCGCCTCGCGCACCCGGGAGATCGCCACGCTCCGCGCTCTCGGTTTCAAGAGCTCGCCCATCCTGCTTTCCGTTCTCGCCGAAGGCGCCGCGCTCGCGCTCATCGGAGGAGCGATCGGGGCGGGGCTTGCTTACGCCGCCTTCGATGGGTTTCGCGCGGCGACGATGAACTGGCAGAGCTTCTCTCAAGTCGCTTTCGCTTTTTCCGTGACCCCGACGCTTCTCGCACAGGGGATCGTCTACGCGTGCCTCATCGGGCTCGTGGGAGCCGTGCCTCCGGCGATTCGCGCCGTCCGTCTGCCGATCGCCCAGGCGCTTCGGGAGCCCTGAGATGGCGATGAGACGCTGGCCCGTGCTCGCCTCGTTTCTCGCCGTCCTGCTCGCCGTTGGGTGCCGCCCTTCGCTCGAGCTCTACGACCTGGATGGGCGAACCGTAGATCCCTTCGAGGGCGGTGAGCCGACGGCCTTCGTGTTCGTTCGGAGCGACTGCCCCATCGCGAATCGCTATGCGCCGGAATTGACGCGACTCGATGCCTCGTTCTCATCGAAAGGCGGTAGGCTCTGGTTGGTCTATCCCGATCGCATGGAGACCGCGGCGACCATCCGCGCGCACAAAGAGGAGTATTCGCTCGCCATGCCGGCGTTACGCGACCCGCAACATGATCTCGTGCGTCGCGTCGGGGCTTCGATCACGCCCGAAGCGGCAGTGTTCGACGCGGGTGGCACGATGATCTATCGGGGCCGCATCGACGACCGGGTCCCCACCTACGGCGCCTGGAGAGCGCCGACGACGAGAGAGCTCGCAGGGGCGATGGAATCGGCGCTCGAGGGTCGGTCCTTCGAGCCCGCCGTCACCACGGCTGTAGGTTGCTTCATCTCGGATCTGCAGTAGTCCAGCGCTGAGACCGGGAACCCTCACGAGATCGGTGGTGTCTAACCCATCGACGTGGAGGGACGACCGTGAACGTTTTCGAAGTGTGGTTGGAAAGCTGGACGATGACGGACTCGATCTTCTTCGGCACTGTGGGTCTGGTCATCATCGCCGTGGTCTTCTTGCGACCGCTCCTCGCGAGTAGGCGGGATGCGGGGCCGCCTCAGCGCGCTAGCTCAGACAACGGAAGTTGACAAGCTCGATCGCTCGATGCGTTATCGCGCTGTTTCCTGCCGGCGCCGTCCGACACCGTAGAGTCCCGCTCCGGCTCCGAGCGGGAGGAGCGTGAGGACGCAGAGCTTTAGAGGGTTCGTTCAACCCTGGAATTGCCTCAGCTCTCGGGCGTATCGATGGGGGCCGACCCGTTTCAACGGTTCGTGAGCTCGATGCCGAGGTCTACGAGAGCCCGTCTCACTCTTTCCGAGGTCAGCGTCCGGAGCTCTTCATAGCGCGGCTCGCGATAGCTTGTGAGCGAGGCAAGGGTATCGTCCACGGTTGCCGGATGACACATGAGCTCACTCGTTCCCTCCTCGAGCCCCTTCAGGATCTCCAGGAGAGGGCTTTCGCCGACGAAACCCTCACCGTAGAACGTTTCCACGAAGTGGTCGTCGGTCGGGATTCCCTCGCGGCGGAGTCGGCTGCGCGACGGCTCGTCGGGCGAGCGCACCGGAATGCTCAGCCCCCGGGCTTCTTCGATCACGGCGGTCAGAACCCCGGGTACGGCGTGGACGTGATGGTGGCCATCGATATGCGTGGGAGGGCGACCCACGCCGTTCTCGAACCTCTGAAGCTGCGCGCGGAGCTCTTCGCGGACCTGACCCGGACTCACGCGGTCGCGCTCGCCCGCGTCCCATCGGCGAAAGTGTCCGTCCTTGTCGAGCAGTGCGCCCAGTGGCTTCCTCGGTCCCACGGGCTCGCCGAACGTGAGCACGAAGTGAAGCCCAATCGCGAGCGACGGGTTTGCCCGCGCCTGGCGAAAGGCGTCCTGGGTGGCCGGGGCGTTGACCATGAGGGAGGTGGCGGTAACGATGCCCTGCTGGTGGGCCTCGACGATCCCCGCCACTACGCCGGGGCTCAGGCCAAAATCGTCCGCGGTGACGACCAGGCGCTTCATAGGATCCGGATTCTACGCCACACCACGGTGCGCTAGGATCGCCTGGTGCCCAAGCCGTTTGTTTTCGGTCTGCTCGTTTTCTTTGCCGCCTGCGCGGGTCGGCAATCTGGCGTCCCCGCGGACACGACACCGGATTCCTGGGTGGAGACGACCTTGCGTGACCTGACGCTCGAACAGAAGATCGGGCAACTCATTTTTCCCCGCGCGGAAGGAGCGTTCTTCAACGAAGACGATCCGCGGATGGTAGAGATCCTCGAGGCGGCTCGCGAGGGCCGTATCGGCGGGGTGGTCCTGTTCGCCGGAGACCCCTACGAGACCGCTGCCATCGTGAATCGACTCCAGGAGGTGTCGACTCTGCCGCTCTTGATGGCTTCGGATCACGAGTACGGCGCGGGCATGCGCGTGAAGGGAGCGAGCCGATTTCCTCGAGCGATGGCGTTCGGAGCCGGCGGCACCGAGCGCGACATCGAGTTCCAAGCGGAGGTCACGGCTCGCGAAGCGAGAGCGCTCGGAGTCCATCTCCTGCTCAGCCCCGTCCTCGACGTCAATACCAACGCTGACAACGACGTGATCGGGACCCGGTCTTTTGGAGAAATCCCGGAGCGGGCCGGAAGACTCGGCGCCGCTTTCATTCGGCGCGCACAAGCGCTCGGCGTTCTCGCGACCGCCAAGCACTTCCCCGGTCACGGAGCGACGGCGCTCGATTCCCATTTCGACCTTCCGGTATTGAGAAAACCGAGAAAACAGCTCGAAAGCGTGGAGCTCGTGCCGTTTCGTCACGCGATCGACGCACGAGTCGCCGCGATGATGCCGGCTCATATCGCCGTGCCTGCGCTCGACGGTCGTGACGACCGTCCGGCGACCTTGTCGCCCGATATCCTGGGAGGCCTCCTTCGCGACCAGCTCGGGTTCGATGGGTTGGTCGTGAGCGACGCGCTCGATATGGGCGGTGCGCGGAAGTCCGCGTGGGACGGGCAAGTGGCGGTGGATGCGGTCAACGCGGGCATCGACGCGCTTCTCGTGCCTCCCGATCCCCTCGTGACCTATCGCGCGTTGCTGCGCGCGGTCCATCGTGGTGAGCTGACCGAATCTCGCATCGACGCGTCGGTCCGCCGAATCCTCGCGGCGAAGCAACGGGTCGACCTCCACCGACGGCGCACCGTGGATCTTGCCGACCTCTCACGACGCGTAGCGAAGCCCGAGGTCCAGCAACGCATCGAAGACATGGCCGAGCGCGCGGTAACCGTCGTGCGCAATCGGGGTCGGGTGCTTCCTCTGGATGGTCGAGCACCTGAGCGAATTTTTCTCGTCGAGCTCGTCGACCCGGCCCATCGCGACGAGGAGCCAGACCTGATTACAAAGGAGCTCGAACGGCGCGCCTCGAGCGTAAGGCGAGCTCGTGTCGACGCACGAGAGGTGCCCACCACCCCAGGCTGGCTTGCGGCGCGTCCCGACGAGCGGGTGCTCCTCGTGCTTGGGAGGACGGACGCGGATTCACGGGTTATGGAATCGCTGAAGCCGAGTCTCTCCGATACATCGGTCGTCGCGAGCCTCGATAGTCCTTACCGGCTGGCGGAGTTTCCCGAGGCGGCGGCGCTCGTGGCAGCCTATGATGACGCGCCGGCTTCGAAGAGAGCCCTCGTGCGGGCGCTCTTCGGGGAGATCGACCTCACCGGGAAGCTTCCGGTGACGCTCTCGGACGAGTATCCTGTCGGGACGGGTATCGAGATCCCGAACCGGCGGA
>DASPGQ010000162.1 GCA_035620555.1 Vicinamibacteria bacterium | reverse complement strand
CGCGGCTAATCCGGCAACCGCACACACATTCACACCCTCACGTCCGTAACAGGGCGCGCCGTGGTGTGTTCGAATGCTCTTTTGGGTTGCCAAACGCCCCCAGAACACGAACGCCTGCTGAATAATCATCCGCGATCTAGTGGAGGACTTTCAAGCGCAATCTGGGCCAATCTCTCGAGCCACCTCAATCCACGTACGAGATTCTCCAGAGCTTGCCGCCGCCGTCGTCGCTCACGATCAAAGACCCGTCGGACGCCTGAAGGAGGCCGACCGGCCGTCCCCAGACCTCGCGCTTCTTCGGATCCAGCATCCAGCCTCTAAGGAAGCTCTCGGGTCCCGCAGTCGGCTCACCGTCGGCAAAGGGTACGAAGGCAACCTCATAGCCGATGCGCTCGGCACGATTCCATGACCCGTGAAACGCGAGGAACATGCCGCCCTGGTATTCGGGGGGAAACTGCTCGCCGGTGTAGAAGAGGATGTCGAGCACGGCCACGTGCGCGCCGAGCAGGACGTCGGGGTACAAGGTGCTCTTCACCTTCGCCTCATCGACCTTCTCGTGCCGTGGTTCTCGGTGCGGACCGATGTAGCTGATCGGCCATCCATAGAAGCCCCCCTCTTTGATCTTGACGACGTAATCGGGGACCAGATCGTCCCCGAGCCCGTCCCGCTCCTGAACGGCTGCCCAGAGATCTTCGGTCCCGGGATACCAGCGCAGGCCGATGATGTTTCGAAGTCCGGTAGCGACGGTCTCGTGTCCACTACCATCGGGGTTGAAGCGATGGAGAGCGGCCCGCATCGGATCCTCGTCGAGATCGATGTTAGACCGCGAGCCTACTGTCAGATAGAGCTTCTCGTGATCGCGATCAAAGAGCAACGTACGGGTCCAATGGCCCTGGCCGAATTCTCCGAGCGGGATGATCTCCTCGCCGCCACCCGTCACTTTCATCGCCTCGGCGTCGTAGCGGTAACGCTTGACCGAGGTCGTTTCCGCAACGTAGAGCCATCCGTCATCGAGCTCGAGCCCGTACGGTCGATCGAGCCCGTCGATGACCTTGTTCATGGAGCCGTCTTTGAGAACGTAGATGATGCCATCGCGACCGTCACGGGAGCCGCTGTCGCTGAGGAGGACCTCGTTGCTCGGGCCGAGCATCATGAAGCGCGGCCGAACGAACCCGCTCATGTACTCCTCGATGGTGAAACCTTTCGGGAGCTGGAGAACGGCTCCATCGGGTCTCGAGATGACCTCCGGCCGGTTCCTCGCGGAATCGGTGTGAAACGGCTCCGGCAAATCCTTCCAGTTGACCGGGCGCTCGTTCGACTGGCCGAAGGCCGACGCTCCCACGAAGAACAACGACAGCGCGAGCGCCAGCCGGATCGTCACGTTTTTCATCGCCACCTCGACCGACCATACTACCTCAGCCCGACGAAGCTCCTCCTGAGCGCCAATTGCCCCAGTCGTGCTCGCCCTCGCCGGGGATGTTGGCCCAGCTGATTCAATCAGCGCGGTCCGGACTGGATTCCTGTCGTGGCACGGGACTTGCTAAACTTGCTCCCGAAGGTAAACGAGACGAACCATGGAGCATACGAGCCTCGCACACAAGATCGAGATCAGGGTTCCTTATGAGGATGCGGTAGAGAAGGTCATGGATGCCCTGAAACACCAGGGATTCGGCGTCTTGACGGCCATCGACGTCAAGGACACCCTGGAAAGAAAGCTTTCCGTCACGTTCCGCAAATACGTCATCCTGGGCGCGTGCAACCCGCCGCTCGCCGAGCGCGCGCTGAGAGCGGAGCTCGACGTCGGCGTTCTCCTTCCGTGTAACGTGGTGGTCTACGAGACGCACCCGGGGAGGTCGGCCGTCGCCGCGATGGCTCCCGTATCGGCGATGGGGTTGATGGGTGACAATGCAGCCATCAAGGAGGTAGCGGCCGAAGCCGATCTCCGGCTGCGGGAGGCCCTCGCGAGCCTCGAGCGCGAGCACGGCAAGTAGGCCGTATCGAATCGTCGAGTCGGAGCTCCTGCGTGCCTCTTAGGATCGAACTCTGACGAGGACTCCACGAAGCACCCCAGCGGTTGATCGCTTGCGGTAGTCCGCCCCAGGGCATCGGTGTTATGCTACGCGGAGCGCGAGAGGGCGAACGGACCGGAGGCGACGTCCATCGAAGCGATAACAAGCCCCTCATTCAATTCTGGGACTCGAATGACGTGAGGCGTGAGCCAATGAGGATCGCAGCTGCGATGCTTCCCGTCGCGGCTTTGTGGCTGACTCACCCGGACGAGTCCGGAGCGACCGGTGCCAACGGCGAAACCGGGCGGGAAGCCGCGGTCGAGGCCTCGTCGCTCGAGCTCGCCCGTGCGGTGATCGAAGAGACCTGCTGGCAATGTCACAACGACGCCGCGCTGGTGGGAAACATGTCGCTGGACTCGTTCGATGTCTCCGCCGCCCCGAACGATGCAGCGCTCGCGGAGAAGATGATCCGCAAGCTGAGAGCGGGAATGATGCCGCCCCCCGGCGTTCCTCGACCGAGTGAAGAGGGCCTGAAGGCCCTCGTGGACGAGCTCGAGACCCAGCTCGATAACGTGGCCGAGCGTAGGCCGAACCCCGGCCGGCGGACTTTTCAGCGGCTCAATCGAGCCGAGTACGCGGCCTCGATCCACGATCTTCTGGCCCTCGACATCGATGCCGGTGATTACCTTCCCCTGGACACGAAGAGCGCCAATTTCGACAACATCGCCGACGCGCAGCTGCTCTCGGCAACGCTGATGGAAGGCTATCTCCGGGCGGCGAGCGAGCTGAGCCGTCTGGCCGTGGGCGATGCGAACGCCACTCCGAGAGAGGCGACCTACAAGGTCACGCGCTGGGCCTCACAAACGGAGCAGGTCGAGGGAGCACCGTACGGGACCCGCGGAGGGGTCTCGGTGACGCACAACTTCCCCGCGGACGGCGAGTACCTATTCAGGGTGTCCTTCCACCACGAGACCACCGGGGCCCTCCACGGGAGCGCTCCCGCCATCCTCCACACGTCGGCCGACAACCCGGAGCAGATCGAGATCTCGGTCAACGGCGAGCGGATTGCGCTCCTCGACATCGATCGGTGGATGCACGTATCGGATCCGAACGGCGTGAACTTGCGGACCGATCCGGTTTTCGTCCGCGCCGGCGCGCATCGAGTGGCCGCGGCCTTCATCCGGAAGTTCGAAGGACCGGTGCAGGATCTGATCGCTCCCCATGATTGGTCCATCGCCAGCACCAGCATCGCCGACGCCTACGGGATGACGAGCCTCCCCCACTTGAGGGATCTGGCCATCACCGGACCGTACAAGGCAACCGGGGTCTCGGAGACGGGAAGCCGCCGGAAGATCTTCACCTGCCATCCCGTTTCGCCGGAGGACGAGTCTTCCTGCGCCAGCGAAATCGTTTCCCGCCTGAGCTCGCAGGCATACCGACGGTCGCTGTCAGCGAGCGAGCTCGAGCGGCTGATGTCTCTCTACGAACTCGGCAAAGAACCGGGAGGGTTCGAATCGGGAATTCGTACCGCTCTCGAGGGGATCCTGGCGAGCCCCCATTTCGTGTTCCGTTTCGAGGAGCCTCCCGCCTCCTCCGAAGACGGGGAAGCCTACCGCCTCGACGAGCTGGACCTGGCCGCGCGCCTCTCCTTCTTCCTTTGGGGCACCGGGCCGGACGAGGAGCTCGTCGCCCGCGCCCGAGAGGGCGGCTTGTCGGAGCCGAGAGCCCTCGAAGCGCAAGTGCGAAGGATGTTGGCCGACCCTCGCTCGAAAGCTCTGGCGACGCGCTTCGCCGCACAATGGCTGCGCTTGCAGGACCTGGAGCCAATGCACCCGGACGTTCGGCTCTATCCCGACTATCACGATCAGCTCAAGAATTCGATGAGGCGCGAGACGGAGCTCTTCTTCGAGAACCTGATTCGCGAGGACGGAAACGTGCTGGAGCTCCTCGAGGCGAACTACTCGTTTCTCGACGAGCGGCTCGCTCGACACTACGACATCCGCGGCGTCATCGGCAGTGACTTCAGGCGGGTCGCCTACCCGGATGGGCGGCGCGGGGGCTTGCTTGGCCACGGCAGCATCCTCACCATGACCTCGCACGCCAGCCGAACGTCTCCGGTGCTCCGAGGCAAGTGGGTCATGGAGGTCCTCCTGGGAAGCCCGCCTCCACCCCCTCCGCCCAACGTCCCGGAGCTGGAAGCTTCCGGGGATGCCGAAGACGGCCGTCTCCTTTCCGTGCGCGAGCAGCTGGAGAAACATCGCTCCGATCCCGCCTGCCATTCGTGTCATCGCGTGATCGATCCGATCGGCCTCGTCCTGGAGAACTTCGATGCCACGGGAGCGTGGCGGATCCGGGACAACGGGGTCCCCATCGATACATCGGGAGAGCTCTACGACGGCACGGCGCTCGAGAGCCCATCGGATCTCAGGGATGCCCTTCTGGACCACTCGACGTCGTTTATACGAACGTTCACCGAGAACCTCATGGCTTACGCCCTGGGCCGTCGAGTCGAGTACTATGACATGCCGGCGATCCGCAAGATCGAGCGCGATGCGTCCGGAGACGACAATCGCATGTCCGCCTTCATTCTCGGGGTCGTGAAGAGCCCGGCGTTTCACATGAAGGCCGCGGTGATCGACGAGCCGACGACGGCGAACGGGAGTCATTGATTCGAGCACACAGGAGGCCTGTCCGATGGGATGCATAACCGGGAAGCACATTCCCCGCCGTACGTTTCTCCGCGGGATGGGTGCGAGCGTAGCCCTGCCATTTCTGGAGGCGATGTTGCCTGCGCGCAAAGCCTGGGCGACGTCGTCGTTCGAACGCACTCCCCTGATCTGCATCGAGATGGTCCACGGCTCGGCCGGCAGCACCAAATGGGGATCCACTCAACATTTCTGGTCCCCCGCCGCCACCGGCAGAGACTTCGATCTCGGCCCCACGGCGATGAGCTCTCTCGAGCCGTTCCGCGATTATCTCACCATCGTCAGCGACACCGACGTGCGCAACGCCGAGGCTTTCGCCCCCAAGGAGATTGGCGGCGACCATTTCCGCTCGAGCGCGGTCTTTCTGACGCAGGCACATCCCAAGCAGACCGAGAGCTCCGATGTGTACGCCGGGACCTCACTCGATCAGATTTACGCGCAACGGTTCGGCCAGGACACGCCCATTCCCTCGATGCAGTTGTGCATCGAGAATGTGGACCAGGCGGGCGGATGTGCCTACGGCTACTCCTGTGTGTACACGGACACGATCAGCTGGAAGTCTCCCGCCGAACCGCTGCCCATGATCCGCGATCCCCGGGTTGCGTTCGACATGCTCTTCGGCGCCGGTGGCACCGCGGAAGAGAGGGCCGCCCGCCGGCAGACCGCGCGGAGCGTTCTCGACTTCGTCGTCGGTGAAGTGTCGGAGCTTCAGGCGAAACTCGACGCCGCCGACCGACAGCGGCTGGATCGATATCTCGAGAACGTGCGAGAGATCGAACGGCGGATTCAAAAAGTCGAGGAGCGCAACCTGAGCGGAGAGGTGCGCGAGCTGCCCGAAGCGCCGCCCGGTGTTCCCGATTCCTTCGACGAGCACGTCAAGCTGATGTTCGATCTCATGGCCCTCGCGATCGAGGCGGACATCACCCGGGTGTTCACGTTCAAGATGGGTCGCGACGCGTCGGGGCGCGTCTATCCCGAAAGCGGCGTCGACAAACCGTTTCATCCGGCCTCGCACCACGGCGACAAGGAGAAGAACATCGAGGAGTTTTCTCGGATCAATCGATATCACGTGAGCCTCATCCCCTATCTTCTCGCCAAGCTGCAGAGTCTCCACGAGGCGGACGCCACCCTGCTGGACAAATCGATGATCATTTATGGCTCTCCCATGGGAGATCCGAACGTGCACAATCACAAGCGGTGCCCGCTCTTCGTCGTCGGTGGGGTGAATGGAAGGCTCGGGGGGGGCGTTCATCTCAAGGCGGAGCCGGGTACGCCGATGGCAAACGTGATGTTGAGCCTGATGCACGTGCTCGGCCTCGACGACGTGCAAAGCTTCGGAGATGCCGTCGCTCCGTTCTCGTTGTCCATCTGATTACTGGCAGGGTGATGAAAAACTCAGTCCACCCTGCGCGAGCGGAGCGAGCCCCGCGCGGCTGCCGCGCCGTAAGCAGCCCGAGCCGTGGCGGCACGATCGATTACGGGTCCCGCCACGGCTTTGAATACTAGAGAGAGGAGAAGCCCATGTTTGAGGCGAACGCACGACGAGGCTCGGGAGGCGGGGTTCTTGGCCTCATGAGCCTGGCGGCACTCTTCTGGGCCGCGACCGTCACTCCGCGGACTTCGCCCGAGTCCAACGTGGCTGACGCGGCGAGGCTGAGCGACATCGACGAGGTCCGGACTCTGATCGAGCGAGGTGCCGACGTCGACGCCGCCCAGGGCGATGGGATGACCGCTCTGCATTGGGCGGCCAAGACCGGGAACGTGGAGCTCGCGCGAGTCTTGATCGAGGCGGGCGCTAATCTGGACGCTAAGACGCGGATCGGCGAGCACCGGCCGCTACACGTGGCGAGCGCCGAGGGAAGATCCTCGGTGGTGCTGGCTCTGCTCGAGGCAGGCTGCCGAGTCAACGAAACGACGACGACCGGTGCTACCGCGCTTCATTTCGCCGCCGGCTCCGGAAGCGCCGAGGCCGTCGCCATTTTGTTACAACATGGCGCGGAGGTGAATCCGAAAGAGCCGGTCTGGGGACAGACCCCACTGATGTTCGCCGCCGCGGCGGGCCGCACCGACGTCGTCGAAGTGTTGCTCGAGCACGGGGCCGATCCCGCGATTGCCGCCAAGATGGTCGACGTGGCCGCGCGAAACAAGCTGGACCGGGCCGAACGACGCGAGCGGAATCGGCGTGTCGCGGAGCTCCGGTCGACGGAAAAAGACGTCGTGGGTCAGCCGCCCTCGACGAGCGACCAGGCGCGATCGCAAGCCATCGCCGAGAGCCAGAGGGAAAGAGAGGAAGCGGAGAAGAGAGGAAACGAGCCCGAGCCCCTCAACTATGCGGACCTGGTCGGTATGCATGGCGGACTGACACCCCTTCTCCTTGCCGCGCGCGAAGGCCACACCGAGTCGGCTCTCGCCCTCATCAAAGGCGGGGCCGATATCAACCAGGTGAGCCGGGCGGACGGGACGAGTCCCATGCTCATCGCCATGATCAATGGTCATTTCGATCTCGCCATGAGGCTCTTCGAGCTCGGAGCCGACCCGAACCTGGCGAGCGACGCCGGGGCCACACCGCTCTACGCCGCTCTGAACATGCATTGGGCGCCCAAGGCGCGTCATCCTCAACCCGTCGCCTACCTGCAGCAAAAACTCACTTATATGGAAGTGATGGAAACCCTGTTGAAGGCTGGCGTCGACCCGAACGTCCGGTTGAAGAAAACGCTCTGGTACACGACTTACAATCGGGACCTGCTCGGCGTCGACCGAACCGGCGCCACGCCGTTCTGGCGCGCGGCTTATGCGCTCGATATCACTGCGATGCGTCTGCTTCTGGCCTACGGAGCCGATCCGAGCCTACCCACCATCAAGGTGCCCGAAAGACGTGACCCCGAGCTGGGCGAGGTCGATGACGTCGATCGGTCCGGGCTGCCGCCGGTGCCGATGGGTGGACCGGCGGTCTATCCCATCCACGCCGCCTCGGGCGTGGGCTACGGGCAGGGCTTCGCCGGAAACTCGCATCGTCACGTGCCGGACGGCTGGCTTCCGGCCGTCAAATTCCTCGTAGAAGAGCTGGGCGCCGACGTCAACGCAAGGGACCACAATGGCTACACGCCGCTCCATCATGCGGCCGCCCGGGGAGATAACGAGCTCATCCTCTATCTCGTGTCCAAGGGTGCCGATGCTACCGCGCTCGCCCGCAACGGGCAGACCACGGCCGACATGGCGAACGGGCCGGTGCAGCGCGTCCAGCCCTTCCCGGAAACGGTCGCGCTGCTGGAGAAGCTGGGCTCCCAAAACAACC
>DASPGQ010000161.1 GCA_035620555.1 Vicinamibacteria bacterium | reverse complement strand
GGTCCGTCGGGGGGCGGCTTTCGCGGCGGCCCCTACCACTCCCAGAATCCCGAGGCTTGGTTCACTCACGTAGCCGGCCTCAAGGTCGTGCAACCCTCGACGCCCTATGAGGCCAAAGGCCTTCTCAAGGCGGCGATTCGCGACAACAATCCCGTCGTTTACCTGGAGCACAAGCATCTCTACCGCAGGATCCGAGAGGACGTTCCCGACGAGGATTACGAGATTCCGCTGGGTATCGCCGACGTCAAGCGCGAGGGAGAGGATCTCACAATCGTAACCTATGGCGCCATGGTTCACACGTGCCTCGAGGTCGCCGAACGTCTCGCCGAGGAGGGTGCGGAGGTGGAGATCATCGACCTTCGGACGCTGAGCCCGCTCGACCGCGATTGCGTCCTGGCGAGCATACGAAAGACCTCGCGAGCGCTCGTCGTGCACGAGGCGCATTTGACCTCCGGCTTTGGTGGCGAGGTCGCTTCGATCATCGCCGAACATGCCTTCGAATGGCTCGACGCGCCCGTCGTGCGCATCGGTGCGCTGGACCTTCCCATTCCCTTCAGCCCTCCTCTCGAAGACGCCGTGCTGCCCTCCGCGGGAAAGATCGAGAACGAGGCTCGCCGCCTGCTGGAATACTGAAGATGACCACCCCCGTCGTCATGCCGCAAATGGGCGAGAGCCTTTCGGAGGGGACCATCACCAAGTGGTACAAGAAATCCGGTGAGCCGATCGAGAGAGACGAGCCTCTCTTCGAGATCACGACCGACAAAGTGGACACCGACGTGCCGTCACCGGTGTCGGGAGTGGTGGAACGCATTCTCGTAGCCGACGGTGAAACGGTGGACGTGGGCACCGTCGTCGCCCTCATCGCCGAATCCAAAGCGAAGGCTTCCGCGGGGGACACCGGCGGGCACTTCCGTGGATCCCACGAGCCGAAGACGTTTTAGCGCAAAACGCCGGCTCGCACGACTTCGGAGCGGATCGAGTCGCCGCCGAAATTCTCGCCCGCCGTCCGGTCGTTGGCCTCGGAGCTCGGGGTTTCGCTCCAGGAGCTCGATGCGGTGCGCGGAGGAGGCCGGTCGGGCAGGATCACCAAGAGGGACGTCGAGCGTTATGCGGCGAGTCGCGCCTCGGCAGGCGCGGCGACGACGCCGGCGCTCGCCTCGAGATACGCCTATAAGCCCGAGGCGGAAGACGAGCTCGTACCGATGAGCGCGATTCGCCGTCAAATCGCCGAGCACATGGTCTCGAGCCAGCAGATCTCCGCGCAGGTGACCTCTTTCAGCGAGTGCGACATCCACCGCATCGTCCGCTATCGCGACGAGCATGGCGCGGCCTTCGAGCAGGCGGAGGGCGTACCGCTCTGCTACCTCCCCTTCGTCGCCGAGGCCACCGTCCGCGCCTTGAAGGCGTTCCCGATCTTCAACGCCTCGGTGGTGGGCGATCAAATCGCGCTGAAGAAACGCATTCATCTCGGAATTGCCATCACTCTCGAGGAGGGCGTCATCGTTCCGGTCGTGCACGACGCCGACGAACAGAGCTTCATCGGGCTGGCCCACTCGATTCATCGGCTCGCGGAAAAGGCGCGGAGGCCGGGGCTCGAGCCGGGCGATGTGCATGGAGCGACTTTCACGATGACGAGCCCGGGGATGTTCGGTGGCCTGATGGGAACGCCGATGATAGCCCAGCCCCAAGTAGCGATCCTCGGCCTGGGCGCGGTCCAGAAGAAGCCCGTCGTGGTGGACGACGCGATCGCGATTCGCCCCATCATGATCCTGGCCCTGACGTTCGATCATCGAATCATCGACGGTTCCACCGGGTTTCGGTTCCTCGAGCGCGTCCGGACCCAGCTCGAGAGCTTCGAGCTTCCCGAGAGGTAGTCTGGTCAGCGCGGAGACGCTCTGGTCGATTGTTCTCCCTTCATCTCATCTACATGATCCTCTCGGGGCTCGCCTTCGCGTGCCTCGATCTCGTCCGAAAGATGCTCGCTGGACGACTCGACCCCCTCGCGCTCGTCTTCTTCATGTCGCTCGGCGCCGTTCCCCTGACCGGAACCCTCGTGGCTCTCTACGGGACGGGACGACCCACGGTCGGCTACCTCGCGCCAGGTCTGGGTGCGCTCGTGCTGAACTTTGCCGGAAGCCTGGGATTCATTCACTCGGTGAAGATATCCCCATTGAGCCGAACCATCCCGCTGCTCTCGCTCACACCGGTCTTCACCGCGGTCATGGCCGTTCCCCTGCTGGGAGAGCGTCCGAGCGGCCGCCAGGCCCTCGGCATCGCGCTCGTGGTCATCGGCGCCATGGCCCTCAACAGCGATGGCAACCTCGTTCGTCCCCTGGTCGGACTCGTGAAGGAAAAGGGTGCGCTGATCATGACCGGTGTCGCGCTCCTGTGGTCGATTTCCGGTCCCCTCGACAAGAAGGCGATCGACCAGGCGAGCGTCTACTTTCACGCGACCATGATGACGATTGGAGTCGCTCTCGGAGCCCTCGTCGTTCTGGCGGTTCAGAGACGCATTTCCGTTCTCGAGACTGGCCGCCGCCACGCCGTGCTCCTCGGAGCCTCGATGATCGCCGTCACCCTCGCCCTCACGTTTCAGCTTCTCGCCATCCAGCAGGTTCTGGTGTCTCTCGTCGAAGCCATGAAGAGAGCCCTCGGCTCACTCACGGCGCTCGTTCTCGGGCGCCTCGTGTTCGGTGAGACGATCCACCCGGTGCAAGTGGCAGCGGTCGTCGTGATGGTGGCGGGCGTCTTCTTCGTCCTCGTGTGAAGCGTGGTAACGTGACGGACGTGGCGGATTACGACGCCCTTCTCGTGGTGTCGTTCGGCGGACCGGAAGGGCCGGACGACGTGATGCCGTTTCTACAAAACGTCGTTCGCGGACGAAACGTGCCGCAAGAGCGCCTCCGGCAGGTGGCGAAACAATATGAGCTGTTCCGGGGCGTGAGCCCCATCAACGCCGAAACTCGCCGGCTCGTCGAGGCGCTTCGCGAGGAGCTCGAACGTTCGGGTCGCGGCCTGCCGGTCTACTGGGGCAATCGCAACTGGCATCCATTCCTTGGCGATACCCTCGGGACGATGGCGGACGACGGTATCCGACGCGCTCTCGCTTTCGTGACTTCAGCTTATTCTTCCTATTCGAGCTGCCGGCAGTACCTGGAGGACATCGAAAGGGCTCGCGCGGCCGCGGGATCCGCCGCCCCCGCCGTCGACAAGATGGGCCCCTTCTTCGATCGTCCCGGGTTCATAGAGGCCAACCGGGAGCGGCTGCAGGATGCGCTCGTTTCGTGCCCGGGTGCCTACGTGCTCTTCACCGCCCACAGCATTCCCCTGGAGATGGCCGCCGTCTGCGAGTACGAGGCCCAGCTCAGGGAAACGGCCCGGCTCGTGGCCGCGAGTCTCGACAATCCCTGGGAGCTCGTCTACCAGAGTCGGAGCGGTCCGCCCAACGTGCTTTGGCTCTCGCCCGACGTTCTCGAGGCCATCGACCGACTCGCCGCCGAAGGGATTCGAGAGCTCGTCCTCTCTCCCATCGGATTCGTATCCGATCACATGGAGGTGGTCTACGACCTCGACATCCAGGCGAGACGGCGCGCCGCGAGCCTCGGCGTGAGCCTTCTACGGGCGGGTACCGCCGGGGCGCACCCCTGCTTCGTTCGCATGATTCGAGAGATCGTCGAAGAGCACCTGGCCGGTCCCGCGCCCGAGGCCTGTCCCCCCGGCTGCTGCCTGCCGACCGGGCAGCGAAACTGATAGAGTCTGCTCATGCCCGAGGAACCCAAGCTCGCCCTCTTCATCGATCTGGAGAATCTCGCGCTCGGCGCCGTTCAGGCCAAGCTGGATGATTTCGACATCCAAAAGGTTCTCGAGCGTCTCGTCGAGAAGGGCAAGATCATCGTCAAGAAAGCCTACGCGGACTGGACGAGCTACAAGAAGTTCAAACAGCGCCTTCACGAGTCGGGTATCGAGCTCATCGATATTCCCCAGCGTCGCTACAGCGGAAAGAACAGCGCCGACATCAAAATGGTGGTGGATGCCATCGATCTCTGCTACTCGAAGGAGCACATCAATTACTTCGTGCTCGCGTCGGGTGACAGCGACTTCGCTCCCCTGGTAGCCAAGCTGAAGGAGAACGACAAGACGGTCATCGGGGTCGGGTTGCGTCAATCGACGTCCGAGCTGCTGTCGGGCAGCTGCGACGAGTTCATTTTCTACGACGATCTCGTCCAGAAGGCACCATCGGGAACACAAGTGCTCGCCAACGTTCCCAAGAAGAAGCAGAAGGCCTTCGAGATGGTCCTCGACGCAATCGACGCCCTGAAGCGCGAGGACAAGGACGTCATCTGGAGCTCGATGGTCAAGCAGACCATCAAGAGAAAACAGCCGTCGTTCAGTGAAACGACTTACGGCTACTCGAACTTCAGCGAGCTCCTGGTAGACGGAGCCCGCCTGGGTCTGTTCGAGATCAAGAAAGACGACAAGAGCGGTTCTTACGTGATCTCTGACGCGAGTAAGAAATCCTGACTGCCCGCGGGATCGGCGCGATCAGGCCGTTCCCTTCCGGGTCCTCGCCTTCGTGGCCTTCTTCTTGGCGGTCTTCTTGCGCGACCCGCGTCGCCGCGCCGGGGGTGGCTCGTCGCTTGCTCGCACGGTTACGAGTCGGGTCAAGAACTTCTTTCGACCATGCTCGTCGAACTCGATCACGGTGTACTCGGAATCGGCTTCGGCTACTACACCCAACCCGAACTTCTCATGCTGTATGCGTTG
>DASPGQ010000160.1 GCA_035620555.1 Vicinamibacteria bacterium | reverse complement strand
AGTGTCGAACATGATTGCTCGGTGGTCGCCGGGGATTATGAGTTGCACAATCCGCACCATCTGTGCAACTTCGTCAGCGCCGATGCACTTCGATTTCGTGGCTGAGCGAAGGAGGATAGTGGGGTGGGTGAGGTTCCAGATACATCGGCGCGCCTGCAGGAATTGCTGCGGAGGGTGGCATCGCGGGCCCCAATCAAGCAGGTCATCATGGCGGTAGAGAGCGGTGACCGGTCGTTTTGCTGGAACGGCGCTCTGGGTGAGGCGACCCGCGACGGCACCGCGCTTCGGGCGAACTCGCCCTTCTTCATTGCCAGCATCGACAAAATGCTCAACGCCACCATCGCGATGAAGCTGAGCGAAGCAGGTCGATTGGATCTCGACGCGACGATCTCGACGTACCTTCCCGACGTTCTTACCCGCGGCCTGCACCGGCCAAGCGGGATCGACTATTCCGATCGCATCACAATCCGGCATCTGCTCGGCCATACGTCCGGCCTCGCGGATTGGCTGGAGGACCGTCCGAAAGGAGGTCGGAGTCTGGTCGAACGCCTGATCCGCGATGGCGATATGTCACTCGGTATCGAGGAAATGACGACCCTCGTCCGCGATGAGCTCAGGCCCCATTTCCCGCCTCAGGATCTGTCCGCGAACCGACAAAGGATCCGCTACTCCGACACGAATTACATGCTGCTCATCGCCGTCATCGAGGCGGTGGCAGGACAACCGCTGCACCAGGTGCACGAACGACTGCTGTTCCGCCCTCTGCATCTTCGACACACCTATTTCGCCGGTTCCTCCCAGCCCCTCGACCCCACGCCGGAACCTCCCGTCCTCCGTTTCGAAGGCCGCCCGCTTCACATTCCCCTCTTGTTGCGATCAGTCAAGGGTATCTATAGCACCGCGGAAGACACTCTCGCGTTCTTACGCGCTTTGGTGCGAGGTGCGGTCTTTCAGGACGCAAAAGTCCTCGCGTCCATGCAGCAACACTGGAACCGGTTCGGCTTCCCGCTCGACCGAGCCGCATTGCGTGCGCCGGGCTGGCCCATCGAGTACGGACTCGGAATCATGCGGTTCCGCCTGCCCCGGGTCTTCACCCCCCTGAGCCCGATGCCCGAGGTGGTCGGCCATACCGGCTCCACCGGTTGTTGGTTGTTTCACTGCCCAGAGTTGGACGTGGTGCTAACGGGGAGCGTAGACGAAGTGACCGCCGGTGCCGTACCATACCGGGTCGTACCGAAAATTCTCCAGATTCTTCGCTCGTCGAGCCAAGGAATCGGCGGGCGGTGACGAACAACACCAACGGACCGCGGCGCTCGTGAGCCCCTCTCTGCTCGCGCGGCGCACCACCGATCAGCCTGGGCGACTAAAGGCCAAGGTGAACGTTCACACCCGCGTGCAAAGACGCGAGACAACCAGAGGCGCGCGTTGATCTCGAAACAGATGAGGATTTCCCGATGCGGGTTCTGCGATAAACTCCACCAGGCGCCCAGGAGATCTCCGAGAGCCGTCCTCTTTCGCGGACGGCCAGGGATTTTCTCGGGACCTACTAGGGAGCAACCTAGTTCCGTGCAGCCGCGATGGGCACTAGCTTACTTCGATATTGGAACGGGACATGATCAACGGGTGCATCGAGCAGTCGTGCATCGACGCCCTGCGAAAGGCGCCCTGGACTATGGGAAGTATTAACCGCGGCTGACCGTATTGTTGGCGAAGGAAAGCAAGGATCTCGTGGAACATCCAGTTCAGATTACCTGTCGTGGATTCGACCTGACGGAGGCTCTCGAGCGAGCCGTCCAGGAAAGGGCCAACAAGCTCGAGACCTTCTTCGACAAGATCGAGTCGTGTCAGGTCGTGGTGGAGGCTCCCCACCGGCATCATCGGAAAGGCAATCTGTATCATGTTCGCATCCGCCTGACCGTGCCCGGCGAGGAGATCGTCGTCTCGCGCGATCCGCCGGAACATGCAGAGAATGAAGACATCCATTTGGTCATCAACGACGCTTTCAAGGAGACGACGAGGCGGCTAGAGGACTACGTGCGCCGTCGTCGGGGCAAGGTCAAGCAGCACGTCGGTTCTCCGCATGCCCGCGTGGCGCGACTGTTCCCCGAGGAGGGGTACGGATTCCTGGAGACGGCCGACGG
>DASPGQ010000159.1 GCA_035620555.1 Vicinamibacteria bacterium | reverse complement strand
ATCATCGGCGTACGAAAGCCCCGGGCGGCGACCCGGTCGAGCTCCGAGCAAGCCCAGGCGACGTCGTCCATCGGGATCATGGCGGCGCCGATCAGCCTTTGGGGATCGTGGGAGATGAAATCACCGAGCCAATCGTTGTAGACGCGCGAAGCGTCGCGGACGACTTCCCGATACTCCCTGCGGTTGCTCGAGTGCAGAATCGACAGACCGAGCGTGGGGTAGAGGACCTCGGCGGCGATCCCCGCCTTTTTCTGAAACGCGACGCGCTGGACGGGATCGCGACCCGCCAGGGGCGTCCCCGCGTCCGCGGTCTTCTGATCCTGTTCCTTGAACCGTGCGTACTGTTTGCCGGTGTAGAAGAAGAGTCCTTCTCGCCCGGCGTGCCCTTCCACGACGCGAGGAGTCTCGTCGCCGTACTTGTCGCCGAGCGCTTCGAGCCAGAGATCGTGCGGCTCGATCGTGTGTGAGTCGGCGCTTATGATCCGCATGTCAGAAGCCGAGCGGAGACCTTACCATGATCTCGCTCGAGCGCGGCCCACGATCGGTGCTTCGTTCAGCGCGGCCTGGATGTCTCGTTTCAGCGCATCGATGACTTCCGCGGCAAACTGCCGCCGCTGCTTCTCCGCACTGTCGTCGTATTCTCCGCCAAAACCACCGCCAACGCGCCGCAGGAGCCAGGTTTCCTTGACGGCCATCCGGAACTCGCTCGCCATGAGCGTTCCGCCGTCGGCTCGGCGGTGAAACCGGGTCGCTATCTCGACGCCGTCGCCTTCGAACGGGTAGCGGAGGGCGCTCGTCAAGAAAGGCTCCACGAGAAAAGGGATGCGCCACTCGGGCTCGTCGAGATACAGGAACGCGATCTCGATCTCGTCCGGCCGGCGCTGGAAGCGCAAGCGAGACCGCAAGTTGCGAAAACCCACGCGAAACAAGCCGGCTTTCGTCGAGAGGCTGGTCACGGTGACCAGGCGTTCGGGTAGCGGGCGGGGTGGACCGTGAAGTGGAACGAGCCCTTCACGAGAAACACGCAGGCGGGCCTCGATCCCGAGCTCCTGGAGCTCGACGCGGCACCACGGGACGTCTTCCTCGTCGAGCACGTCTAGCTCCATCTCGATCGGACGAACTGCCTTTTCCAGGTAGCGCGCGTAGTCGGGAAAGGCGTCTCCGATACGCTCGGGGTGGAGCGAGACCCGGAGGGCGATCGACGTGGTGCCATCATCGAGGTCGCGTCGCTCGAGACCGTCTAGCGTGCCGAGCCGTCCCCACGCATTCTGCGTTTCGGGAAGCGATCGAAGCAGATCGGATGGCCCTTGGCTCGAGCTCAGCTCTTCGAGCACTGACTCGATCACGACCATGAGCACCGAGAGCGGGAACACACCGAGGAGGACGTCGTCCTCGCCGCTCCAACGATACTCGTGCTCGGCGAGCTTCTCTATGTGAAAGGTCCCGCGGTAGTCGCCTGGCTGCGTCAGGGGACTTGGGGTCGGCGCCGCCACGATGCGATACGTGCCGTCGCCGGGGTGGCCTGCGAGGGTCAGGGTCTTCCTCGTCGATGAGCTTTCCGTCCAACCCTGCGTCCTCGCGAAGACACGAGACGGTGTCAGCCCGGAACGCTCGAGCTCGTCGACGAGATCCTCGAGCTCCGGCTCCATCTCGATGGGGCCGAGCCACGATTCGACAGCGGCGAGTATCTGATCGGCCGCCGCGCGATTCCGCGCTCGATCGTCCTGACAGGAAGCCAGGAAAAGGGCCGACAAAAGGACCGCGCCACTCCTCAGGTACATCGCGTCATCATAACTGCGAAGGGGACGACGACGCTCGAGTTTCGAGAGTCAACCGTCAAGCGACAAAACGGGCGTCACCGACGAAACAGCCGAGCGAGTGATCGAGCGGCCACAATGGGATCGTAAGTCTGGCCGGTGGGCGAACGTCCAAGCGAGCAAGGCCTGGGGAGAAGGTGTTCTGCTCCTCGAAGTGCGTCTCGACCCGTTACCTGAGTCGTTGACAGGCATCTGATGTCGTCATATGATAACGTATATGAGAACCATCGTGGAGCTTTCCGAGGAGCACTTGAAAGCTCTGGGGGAGCTCTGTCGACGCGAGAAGATCTCTCGAGCCGAGGCGATTCGCCGGGCGGTGGCCGAGTACGCCCGGCGACGTCTTCGGCTGGACTCGGATCGCGCCTTTGGACTCTGGCGGGAGCGCGATGTCGAAGGGCTCACCTACGAGCGGCGGCTGCGCCGCGAGTGGTGAGACGTGCGCGCTCTCTTCGATACCAACATCCTCGTCGACTATCTGAACGGCATCGCGAAAGCTAAATCTGAGATCCAGCGGTTTCCCGATCGTGCCATCAGTGTCATCAGCTGGGCGGAGACGATGGTGGGTGCGCGCGGAGAGGAAGAGGAGCAAATCATTCGGGATTTCCTGGCAACGTTCGAGGTCTGCGACGTGGATCTTGAGACGGCTCAAGAAGCCGTAGCTCTCCGGCGCGACCGCCGCCTGCGACTTCCCGATGCGCTCATTTGGGCGACGGCACGTCTCCGGCACGCTATGTTCGTTACCCGCAACACGAAAGACTTCCCCCGGGACGATCCGGGCGTACGCGTTCCCTACGCACTCTAGATAGGCCTTAGAGAAGATCCGTCTCGAGCGCCGCGCGTTGTTCCTCGGTGAGCTCCGCCTCGGCAATCACGAGCTCGTGGTCCGACCCCACCGCCACGGGGACGGTGCCGCGGGTGTCGAACTTCAGGTATTGCACCGAGGAGAGACGATCCTCGCCGACCTGACGTGGGTCGAAGCGTGCGTAGATCTTCTGCCCGTCCTCGAGCTTTACGTAGATATGCCGCGGCAGATCCTTCCAGCGCCTCAGGAGCTCTCGGCGTTGGGCCACATCGTCGATCTCGATGAGGAGCGTCACCCCGAGCTCGCCCTTGGCGCCGAGGAGCTCGTTGTATGTATCGATCTCGTGCTGGATGTCCGCCTCCTTGACCAACTGCTCGACTCGAACCATTTCCTGGATTTGGAAGCGTACCGTGTCGTGGTTCTCGAACAAGAACGTCAGGTGATCACTCAGGTGGATGCGCCGGGGCTTCTTCTGCGCCAAGACGGCCTCGAGGATTTCCTGACGCCGCTCCCCGTAGGTGACGTAATCCAGGATCTCGCTGCGCTCGACGGCTCTCACGGGTCTCTCCCTTCGACTTCCGAGGATTCGAGCTCGCTGGAAAAACCGTCCTCGCGGTAGGCGCGGGCGAGGATGCTCATCGGGTGCATCGGTTTGACGCCCGCATGCTGCTGAAACTGGAGCGCGGCGAGAGGACAATCGGTCGCCCACACCTCCGCGTCCTGTCCTTTCATCTCGTCGAAGGCCTTCCCCCCCACGCGCTTCGAGTACTCGAAGCCCTCCACTTTCATCGCGTGGGTGCCGTCGTGCCCGCAGCAATCCATCGTAGTCCGGAGCTCGACTCCGGGAATCTTCTTGAGGAGATCGCGACCCTTGAAGCCGGCGGCTTGCGCCCTGAGGTGGCAGGGCGCGTGGTAGGCCACCCGTGGCCCTGGTGAGCTCTTGAAGCCGGTATCGAACCGCTCCTCTTTTCGTATGGACCAGAGATATTCGGATGGATCCTGAACGGCATCGGCGACTCTCCGCGCGACGTCGCGGTCTTCCGA
>DASPGQ010000158.1 GCA_035620555.1 Vicinamibacteria bacterium | reverse complement strand
AAGCTCTCGGGCGGACAGAAGCAGAGGCTCGCGGTCGCGACGGCGCTCGTGGGCGATCCCGAGCTACTGTTTCTCGACGAACCGACGACCGGGCTCGATCCGCAGTCACGGCGCAACCTCTGGGACCTCATTAGAGCGTTTCGGGAGCGAGGCGGGAGCGTACTTCTGACGACGCACTACATGGAAGAGGCGGAGCGGCTGTGCGATCGGGTGGCCATCGTCGACCAGGGCCAGATCATCGCGCTCGGAGCGCCTCGCGAGCTCATCGCCCGGCTAGGAGGCGACCACGTGCTCGAGGTTCGTGTGGACGATGCCGAACGGCTGAGCCTCGACGAGCTCTCGTCCCTACCTCGTATCCGAGGCGCCCATCGCGACGCCGGGACGTTCACGCTGGCGACCTCGGAGGTTCACGTGGCGCTCCCGGCTCTGCTGGAACATCTGCGTGCTCGTGGACTCGTGCTCGAGCACCTCGGCACCCACCACGCGAGTTTGGAGGACGTCTTCGTCTCCATTACCGGCAGGCACCTTCGCGACGGATGATCCGATGAGAGCTCGCCCCTTCACTCAGCTTCTTCTCGCTCGAGTCAAGGAGCCGCTCCGTGAGCCCGAAGTCGTGTTCTGGGTCTTCATCTTTCCCGTGCTCCTCGCCGTCGGTCTCGGTATTGCCTTCCGCAACAGGCCGCCCGAGGAAATCGCCGTGGGCGTGGTCTCCGGCGACCGATCGCCCGAGGTCATCGCCGCGCTCGATAGCGATTCCGAGATCAAGGCCGAGCTCATCGACGAGGACGAAGCAGCCTCCAGAATTCGCCTCGGACACGTCGACCTCCTGATCGTTCCCGGGAAGACGATGACCTACCGGTTCGACCCCACGCGACCTGCGAGCCTCGTGGCCCGTGCCCGCGTGGACGACACCTTGCAGCGGGCTCTGGGCCGGTTGGACGTCATCGAGGTCGTCGAAGAGCACGTGACCGAGCCGGGCGCCCGCTACATCGATTTTCTCATTCCCGGTCTCATCGGCCTGAACCTGATGAGCGGCGGGCTCTGGGGCGTCGGCTTCGCCGTCGTCGACATGCGGACGCGGAAGCTCCTGAAACGCCTCGTGGCCTCGCCGATGCGAAAAAGCGAGTTCATCGGGGCCATGATGACGAGCCGTCTGGTCTTCATGCTCTTCGAGGTCGTACTGCTGCTGGTAGCGGGCCATTTGATTTTCGACGTAGCCCTGCGCGGATCGATTCTCGCCACGATTCTCATCGGCGTCGTGGGAGCGCTCGCCTTCGGCGCGATCGGCATCCTCGTGGCGAGCCGCGCGGAGAGGATCGAGACCGTCTCGGGCCTGATGAACCTCGTCATGCTGCCCATGTTCGTATTCTCCGGCGTATTCTTCTCCTCCGACCGTTTTCCCGAGGCGATCCAGCCGTTCGTCCAGGCGCTCCCTCTCACGATGCTGAACGATGCCCTTCGCTCGGTGATCATCGAGGGCGCGAGCCTAGGGTCCCAGCTGTCGGAGCTCGCCGGACTCGTCGTATGGGGCAGCGTGAGCTTCCTGCTCGCGATGAGATGGTTTCGCTGGAGCTAGCCCCGTTCCCGCTCGTCGGAGCTCCATTCGGTTCTTGATATACTGACGCAAACTAACTGAGAGGTATTACTTTCCATGGGCAATTTCCTTGCATGGCATCGAATCGCGACTCTGATGGTGGTGCTCCACGCTTTCGCGCTCGGCGGCTGGGCGCAGACGCCAGCCCACCAGCATTATGAGGAAACCGAAGAGGCGACTCGGCCTTCGCCCACGGGCCAGCTCGCGCCCAGGCTCCAGAACCTCGGCGCCCACACGTTTCCCGTGACCACGTTCTCGAAAGACGCGCAGGCCTTCATGAACCAGGGTTTGAACCTCACCTATGGTTTCAACCATGCCGAGGCCGGCCGCTCGTTTCGCGAAGCGGCACGGCTCGATCCGGAGCTGGCGATGGCGTACTGGGGACAAGCGCTCGTTCTCGGACCGAACATCAATGCGCCCATGGATCCGAGCTCCGAGCCCGAAGCCTACGAGCTGGTGCAAAAGGCCCTATCTCTCAAAGACAAAGTCTCACTTCGAGAGCAGGCGCTCATCGATGCGCTCTCCAAACGCTACTCTGGCAACGCCGAGGACCGGGTCGAGCGAGACAAAGCCTACGCCGCCGCCATGCGGGAGGTGTGGAAGAGCTTCCCCGAGGACCTCGACGTGGCCACGCTATACGTCGAGTCGCTCATGGACTTGAGACCCTGGGACTACTGGATGCGGGACGGTACACCCTATGAGGACACTCTCGAGTCCGTGGAGATCATCGAGTCCGTGATGGAGCGAAACCCGGACCATCCCGGAGCCCTCCATCTGTACATCCATCTGATGGAGCCGACGGAAACCCCCGAGCGCGCCGAAGCGGCGGCGGACCGGCTGCAGCGACTCGTGCCCGGTGCGGGCCACCTGGTGCATATGCCGTCGCACATCTATCAGCGGATTGGCCGCTATGAAGACGCGGTCAAGAGCAACGAGCTCGCGGTCCTGGCGGACGAAGACTACATCACCCAGTGCCGGGCCCAGGGCCTCTACCCGATGGGCTACTACCCCCACAACATCCATTTCCTCTGGTTCGCGGCGACGATGGACGGAAGGAGCCAGGTCGCCATCGACTCGGCACGAAAGGTCGCGGAAAAGATCCCGGACGCGGTGCTCAGCGAGATGCCGATGATGGCCGGATTCCGAGTCGTCCCTTATTACGCGCTCACAAGGTTCGGGAAGTGGGATGAGATGTTGAAAGAGCCGGCGCCTCCTGCGGAGAATTCCTATCTGACGGGCACGTGGCACTATGCGCGAGGGGTGGCGTTCTTGGCGAAGGGCAAGATCGCGGACGCCGAGAAAGAGCTCGCGGAGGTGAAGCGCATCGCGTCCGATGAGAAGCTGGACTTCGAGCTGTTCTCGCCGAACTCGAGCGCGACGATCTTCGCCATCGCCCCCGAAGTGCTCGGCGGTGAGATCGCCGCCGCCAAGAAGAACTACGAGACCGCCATCGCCCATCTCGAACAGGCCGTCCGGCTCGAGGACAGCCTCGTCTACACCGAGCCGAGCGAATGGCATTACCCGCCCCGTCACGCACTCGGTGCCGTGCTTCTCGAGGCCGGGCGGGCGCGCGAGGCGGAAACGGTCTATTGGGAGGACTTGAGACGAAACGCCGACAACGGCTGGGCGCTCTATGGGCTCATGCAGGCGCTTCGGGCTCAGGGAAAGAACGACGCCGCGGACGTGATTCAGAAACGCTTCGACGAGGCGTGGAGCCGAGCGGACGTGAAAATCACCGCCTCGCGGATTCTGAGGTAACAAGCTCGAGAAGAGTCTCGGCGGGAATAGTCACGCCAGCCCGACTCGTCCTTCACTTAAGATTCTTTTAGTGTTTCGGTAAGCACCATTTAGGAAGTATCCCGAGCCGTTTCTGCGTATTTCCTCTCTGAAAGGAGATGGAACGATGTTGAAAAAGACGGTCTCGGGGATGCCGCTCCTGGGAGCGGCAGCTGTGTTCATGGCGGCCACTGCCTGTGGAACGCTGCCTTCGCCGGAGGGAGTCGCCCAGGCGAACGTGACGGACATCGCGTCGATCGATCGCGGGAAGTACCTGGTCACGACGATGATGTGCAACGACTGCCATACGCCCTGGGTGATGACGGAAAACGGGCCGGGGCCCGACATGACCCGGATGCTCTCCGGCCACCCGGAGGATCTCCCTATGCCGCCTCCGCCGAACCTCGGCGAGGGACCCTGGGTCTGGATGGCCGGTGCGACGAACACCGCCTTCGCCGGCCCGTGGGGGATCAGCTACGCCTTCAACCTGACGCCGGACGTGAACACCGGGCTCGGTATCTGGACCGAGGACATGTTCGTGCGGGCGCTCCGAACGGGCCGGCACATGGGCGTCTCGCGGCCGATCCAGCCGCCAATGCCCTGGCCCTTCATCTCCAAACTGACGGACGAAGACCTCAAAGCGATCTATGCCTACCTAAGAACCATCCCTCCGATCCACAACCGGGTTCCCGACTACATGGAGCCCCATGAAGTGGAGAAGATGAAAAAGGACGCCGCCGGTTCCGTCCAGTAGCTTCGCCGAGGTTGACACCTCTTGGTTGAAAGACCAAACTGCCTCCCTTCAGGGGGTGCTGCAATGCTGCGCAAGGGCTTCTTCCTACTCTTTCTGTTGGTCGCAACGAGCTGTAAAGAGGCTCCTACCCACTCGGTCGTGCTCCGCGGAGGAATGCTCTTCGACGGAACCGGCGCCCCCGGTATCCGGGGCGATCTGGCGATCAGCGGCGATCGGATCGTCGCGATGGGTGACGTCCCAGGGACGGGCGCGACCGAGATCGATGCGAGCGGTCTCTACGTCGCACCGGGGTTCACCGACATGCACAGCCACTCCGAGGTCGACCGCATGCTCAACGACGGGCGCGGTCCGTCGTTCGCGCTTCAGGGGGTGACGACCGAGGTCTACGGCGAGACGGAGAGCATGGGACCGCTCGGCGGAAAGCGGGAAACGGATCTTCCCGAGGCGCTTCGGGGCAAGTGGACGAGCTTCGGTGAGTTTCTCGACTATCTGGAGGGGTTGGGGACGGACATCAACGTGGCCTCGTATGTCGGATCGGGGGGCATCCGCGCCAACGTGATGGGCTACGAGGACCGGGCCCCCACCGACGCCGAGCTCGAAGAAATGAAAGAAATGATTCGCCAGGCGATGCGAGAGGGCGCGCTGGGCGTGTCCGCGGGGATGAGCTACGTTCCGAATATCTACATGACCACCGACGAGCTCGCCTCCCTAGTTCGCGTCGCGGCGGAGATGGGAGGGCTCTTCGCCAACCACGCTCGCACGATGAACGGTACCGATCCGGAAGCCATCGCCGAGGCGCTTCAGGTTGGTGAGAAGGCGAACGCTGCCGTGCACTTCTTCCATTTGAACTCGACGTCTTCGACTCGTGCCGACGAGTTCCTCTCCCAGATCGAAGCGGCGCGGGCCCGAGGCATGAGCGTAACCGGCGACAGCTATACCTATACGTGGGGCATCACCGGACTCGCGGACTACATCCCCGCCTGGGCCCAGGCCGACGGCCGCGAGGCGATGCTCGAGAGATTGCGCGATCCCGAGCAGAGGACGCTTATTGCCGCTGGCTTCGTCACCGAGCCCCCCTACTTCGCGAACATCGGCTGGCACCACATCCGCCTGGGAGTCCGAGACCCGGAGATCAACGGGAAGCTGGTCTCTGAAGTCTCGGAGATGCGCGGTCAGCCCCCGGAGGAAGTCTTCATGGACGTGGTCCTCGAGCAGGAAGGCCGGGGCATCGTGATCGACTGGAACAACGAAGAGGAGACACTGCGCCAGGTCATGGCCAAACCCTACGTGACGGGAGGAACCGATGGAAGCGCCCTGGACCTGCAGACGGAACACCTTCCCCCGCTCGTGCATCCCCGGCACCTGGGCACCTTCCCTCGCTGGCTCGGCACGTACGTCCGCGACGAGAAGCTCATGAGCTGGGAGGAAGCCATCCAGAAGCTTGCCGCCCATCCCGCGGAGATCCTCGGCCTGCGCGAGCGGGGATTGCTGAAAGAAGGCTACTTTGCCGACGTCATCGCCTTCGATCCCGAGACGATCAACGGTCGAGCGACGTTCGAGGATCCCTTCCACTATTCCGTGGGCATGGAGCACGTTTTCGTGAACGGGGTGGCGGTCGTCAGAGACGGCGAGCTGACGGGAGAGAAGCCGGGGCGGGCGATGAGAGGCCCGGGATACGTGCCATGAGACACCCGGAACCACTCAGCTGGCAGGATCCCAATTAGTCATGTATTATTCATGCATGGCTACGAAAACGATCACGTTGGAGCTCGACGCGTACGAGAAGCTGAAGCGGGCCAAACGTGGGCCACGCGAGTCCTTCTCCTCGGTCGTTCGGCGCGCACGTTGGGACGACTCGTCGACGGCGGGCCATCTTCTCGGCGCTCTTCGCGACGTCTGCCGGCTTCACCCTGAAAGCTTGCTCGATGAGGATGCGCTCGCGCGCGTCGATGAGCGAGCATCCTCGCGGGGGCGTCGCCCTCGCGCCACGGCGACGGCCGAGTGATCCTGGACACGACCGTGCTGGTCGATCTCCAGCGCGAACTGCGGCGCCGAGAACCTGGCGCCGCCACCGATCTCCTGGGGCGCTACGCGGACGAGCCGGTGAGTGTCGCCTTCGTGACCTGGATGGAGTTCGCCGAGGGTTACGAGGATTCGCGGCGGGAAGATTGCGAACGCTTTCTCTCGCCCTTCCCGGTTCTCTGGCCTGACATCGAAGTGAGCTGGGAGGCCAGCCGAATCGCACGTCGGCTCTCAGCCGAAGGCCGCGCAATCGGCGACCACGATGCCTGGATCGCGGCTCTGGGTCTTCGACTCGACCGACCCGTGGTCACTCGCAACGAAGAACACTTCCGGCGAGTTCAGGGTCTCGACGTCTGGTCGTACTGAGCTTTCCTTCTTTCGATTGACGCCCCGATTCAAGGCCCGAATACCATCCCCCTCCTCATCGTTGCGCGGAGGTTCGAGCACGACGAGGCCGGCCCGGTCCCCCCTTGTTAGCGCTTTCCCGCCTTCTTCTTCTTAGCTGGCTTGGTTCCCGGTCCCTTCGTCCGTCGTCGCCTGCCCGCTTTCGTGCGCTTCGCAGTCATCGCTTTCGGACGCGCATGCCGGGGCTGATAGACCCCGAGCTTGCCGCCTCCGGGGAGAGTCAATTGGGTGAGCAATCCCCAGCCGAGATTCTGCACGTCATCGCATGCCAGGCGGCGCTTTCGCATATCCTCGACGAACGTTTCCACCTCATCGCACATGAGGTAGAGCTCGTGTACGTCGTTCTTCTTCGCCGGGTGCACGGCCACTTCCGCGGGCGGCAAACCGAAGATGAGCCAGCCATCGCCCACATCGACGTGCGTCAACGCGAGCACGTCACGGAAAAACGCGCGGTCGGCCTCGGGTTTCGTACTGTAGATGATCGAATGGGCTCCGGTAATCATGAATCGTTCTCCCTCCCGTCCCGAATCGGGCTAGCTCACCGTTCAAACCATGACCCCGCGAACCGACAGGAGCTTTTCGATGAGGCGTTCGTCGCCCTCGGCAACGATACGCTCGCGGGCTTCCTCTTCGGAGAGCGCGTTGAAGAACAGCTTCCAGGCCGTGTCCTCGCTACAGCGGGCTCGGGCGGCGGCGTCCGGTTTCTCTCCCCGCAAAACCGACCAGCCGCCACGGGTCGCGATCACCGACCACGTGCCACCCGCCTCTCCGGTTATCTGGAGCACCAACGCCGTGTCCGGTGCGGCAAGTACGCCTTTGAACGCTCGCGGAAATGCTTTCATGGACAGCGCCAACACCGGATGCAGCCACTCGCGGTCGGTCAGCGCCGGCGCGCCCACGGCATCGCGAATCTGCGCCTGATGGTGCCACCATTCCGTGTACTCCCGCCCCACGTCGAACCAGTTCTCCGATTTGGATTCATCGGCCCAGGCGACGGGGAAGAACGACGGGCCCTGCGGATCGAGGGAGGCAAAGAGCTCGCAGACCTGGGGTCCCGTCGTTTCCAGGAAGTCCATCAGCACGTTGGCACTCAAACGACGGGTGGTCCGGATCCAGTCCGCGTTCAGGTCGTTCAGGAATCTCACGACATCCCGGTACCCTTTTATCGGACCTTCGGGCGGCATCATCGGAAGTCCATCCCTCTGAAAGGAAAGACGCCTCACCTGCCCGTCCAGGAGGTGCGCCACGACTTCGCGCACGGTCCAGGCGGGCGCGAGGGTGGGACGGTTCCAGTCCGTGGGCGCGAGGCCGCGAAGGAGCTCCATCAGGTGGCGATGAAGTCCGGGAAAAAGGTGAGCGGTGGAGATCATCCCGATCGGTTCCAACACTCCCACTCCTTTCTCCGCCCGCGCAGCGGACATCGTAGGAGATCCACCTCGGCCGTGCGACATCATCTGCCATAACACGTCTGCCTGCAATGGATTCCGTACTACCTTCATATGGCACCGCGTTTGCACCTTCGCGTCAACGAAGAGCAACCGATACGAGCAGATTGAATATCCGCACCAGAAGGCACCGCCTGGGTCATGGACCTCGGCGAGGCCGCGCCGGTGTCGGAGGCGGAGCCGGCGCCGACCGATCGTCGGCGCCGGCATTTGCCACCACACAGTGCGCTTCGGGACTCCGGACACCCCGATCAACGTCGGTTGCACCTATCTCGCCAAGGAGTACAATCGCGAAAGCGTGCTCTCGCTGTTCGGGGCCCTCACGGCGATCGCGGTGAACGTGCCCGTCCGCGTCGACGCACCACTGCCTGCCGACGTTCTCCAGATCGCGCTCGAAGAAGCCGAATCGATATTTCGACCGGGGGGAGTCATCTGGGAA
>DASPGQ010000157.1 GCA_035620555.1 Vicinamibacteria bacterium | reverse complement strand
TTTCCCATCGTCACCGCCGACGCGGGATTCGTCCGGCAGAAGACGACCTTCCCGCGCGATACCTACGGGTTCGGCGCGCTCCGGGTCAGCGTTCCCATCTATCAGGGTGGCGAAGTGGGGGCCCGGGTTGCCATTGCCAAGGAACAGGTGCAACAAGCCGCTCTCGCCCTCGAGGAGATCCAGCGAACCGTGAGAGAAGACATCAGGATCGCGCTTTTCGACGTGGAAGCAAGCCGTACGAACCTGTCTCTCGCCGAGGAGCAGCTCCGGACCGCCGAGGCGGAGTATGCTCAGACCTCGGAGCTGTACCGCAACCAGGAGTTGACGTCGCTCGACCTCCAGGTTTCCGAGGCCGCGCTCGCCGACGCTCGCCGCGCCGTCGCCACGGGAAGGCTCCTCGTCTACGCCGCCGAGATCGAGGTCTGGTATGCTGCCGGCTCGTTGAGCGAGGTCGCGCTGGGCCAGGAGTCGACACCATGACGAAGCATCGCATCGAGTGCGTGACAGGCCTCGTCTTCGCGCTGGCCTGTCTCGCGGCCTGTGGCAGGCAGAGCGAGCCCCTCGAGCCAGCGAAAGCGGAAGCGGATGTCACACCCGCACCGCTCCCCGAGGACGTTCAGCGAGGACTCGCCGCAGTCGCCGAAACGATGCCAACGGAGACCTCGTCGGTCCTCGTCGAAACCGGTGAGCTCGTCTCGCCCGTCCGATCCGAGCTCTCCGCCAAGTTTCCTGGCCGGGTGGGGAGAGTCTTCGTGGACGACGGCGCGCGGGTGCGCAAGGGCCAGCCGCTTCTCGAGATCGAGAGCGACTACCTGCGCCTCGAGAGGGACCGCGCCGAAGCCGCGCTGGCTCGTAATCGAGCCGCGGTCGAAGAGGCCCGGCGCGACTTCGAGCGAAAGCAAGATCTGCTCGAGAAGGGCTCGGTCTCCCAAGCGCTCTACGATCGCACCAAAGCGGTGCTCGACCAGGCCGAAGCGGCGCTCGCCGAAGCCGAAGCCTCTCGGGCCCTCGCCCAGCAACGACTCGACGACGTCGTCCTCGTGTCGCCCATCGACGGTATCGTCGCCGAACGGAGGACCGATGTGGGTGAACGTCTCGGCGAAGCAACGGTTGCCTTCGTCATCGTCCAGGTCTCGCCTTTGAGAGTGCGGTTTCGTTTGCCCGAACGATATCTCGCCTCGGTGCAACACGGTCAGATCGTTCGGGCGCGCGTGGATCCCTACCCCGAGGAGATCTTCGAAGGAAGGGTCACCAACGTCGTGCGCGCCGTGGACGCGGCGACGAGAAGCTTCGTGGTCGAGGCCGAGATCCCGAACCGGGACGAGCGATTGAAGCCGGGGCTCTTCGCCCGGGTCGAGCTCGATCTCGACGAGGAGAAGATCTCGTGAGCTTCCGGGAGGTCCAGCGTGCATAAGCTCGCCGAGCTCTGCGTCAAGCGCCCGGTATTCGCCAGCGTTCTCATCCTCTCGCTCGTCGTGGTGGGCCTGTTCTCCTACGCCGAGCTCGGGGTCGATCGTTTTCCCAACGTTGACTTTCCCTTCGTAACCATCTCCACCCGTTTGGTGGGAGCGGCGCCGGAAGAGATCGAGACCGAGATCACCGACAAGATCGAGGAAGCGGTGAACACCATCAGCGGCATCGATCAGCTCATCTCGGTGTCTTCGGAGGGCATCTCCGTCGTCACGGTTCAGTTCGTGCTCGAGAAAGACGGCGACGTGGCCGCCCAGGAGGTGCGGGATCGAGTGAACAGCGTCCTCGGAGAGCTGCCGACGGACGTCGATCCTCCGCTGATCGAGAAGATCGATCCCGACGCCTCGCCCGTTCTCTCCATCGTTCTGTCGGGTCCGGCATCGGCACGTGACATCACCGAGTTCGCCGACAAGACCCTCAGAAGACAGATCGAGTCGACCCTCGGAGTCGGTCAGGTGCGCATCGTCGGGGGGCGACCGAGGCAGATCAACGTCATCGTGGATACTTCCAAAGCGGCGGGTCTCGGGCTCACGGCCGCGGAGGTCGTTCGGGCGCTCCAGAGCCAGAACGTTCAGCTCCCCGGCGGAAAAGTGGAGCAGGGGCCACGCGACCTGACGCTCCGGACCTATGGCCGGGTCTCCTCACCCGAGGAATTCGCAATCATCCCGGTAGCCGTCCGCAACGGCTATCCGGTTCGGGTGGGTGACGTCGCGCGCGTCGAAGACGGCATGGCGGAGCCCGAGACCGTCGCCACCTTCGACGGCGAGCCCGCGGTCGTGCTCCAGGTGCGAAAGCAATCGGGCACCAATACCATCCAGGTCGTCGAGCTTCTGAAAGAACGGATCGAGCAGCTAAGGGGTCAGCTCCCGCCGGGCTGGAAGATCGACCAGGTTCGGGATCAATCCGAGTACATCCTCGGCGCGGTGCATGCGGTCCAAGAGCACCTCATTCTCGGCTCGCTCTTCGCCGCGGGAATCGTGTTTCTCTTTCTCGGCAAGATCCGCCCCACGATCATCGCGGCGGTCTCGATTCCGAGCGCTCTAATCGCGACCTTTGCCGCCATGGAGTGGATGGGCTTCACCCTGAACGTGATCACGCTTCTGGCGCTGACGCTCGCCGTGGGAATCGTCATCGACGACGCGGTGATCGTGCTCGAGATCATTTTCCGCTACATGGAGGAGAAGAAGCTCTCGCCGCGGGAGGCTGCCGTCGAGGGGACGCGGGAGGTGGGGCTCGCGGTCATCGCCATGACGCTTTCGCTCATCGCCGTTTTTCTCCCCGTGGCGTTCATGGCAGGCATCGTCGGCCGTTTCATGAACTCGTTCGGCGTGCCCATGGCCTTCGCCATCGCCGTGTCGCTTCTCGTCGCTTTCACCCTGACCCCGATGATGTCGGCCCGGTGGCTCCGGGTCGAGGACCTCGCCCACGGCAAGTCCTCGCGGGAGTCCCGCTTCTACGCGCCGGTGGAGCGGGTCTACATGGCGATTTTGCGCTGGTCGATGCGTCATCGATGGGCGGTCGTCATCGTGATGACCCTGACCTTCGCCTCGACCGTTCCCCTCTTCGTCACCGCCGACAAGAACTTCATTCCCAACGACGACGAGTCCCAGTTCGAGGTCATCGTGCGGGCACCCGAGGGCTCGAGCCTCGAGACCACCGGGGTGATCATGGAATCCATCGCGTCCCGGATTCGAGAGTATCCCGAGGTCATTGCGACACTCCTCACCATTGGTGACGACCCCCAGCGCACGCGCAACCTCGGTGTCATCTATGTGAAGCTTCTTCCGGTCAGCGAGCGCGAGCGCGACCAGTTCGCGGTCATGGCGCGGATAAGGGACGAGATCCTTCCGCGATACGCAGCACTCGAGCTGCGAGCTCAGGTGAGCGCGGTCTCGCCATTTCGTGCGGGGAGCAGCGCCCCGATCCAGTTCTGGGTGGGCGGGCCCGACTTCGACGAGCTCGCGAGCTACGCGGCAAACTTGTTGGAAGTCATTCGCGCTCAGCCGGGAGTGGTGGACGCGGACACGAACCTGGTGGTCGGGAATCCGGAGCTCGGAGTCCGCATCGACCGCGCAAAGGCCGCCGATCTGGGTGTCGAGGCACAGGATATCGCCGCGACGATGAACGTGCTCGTGGGCGGCCTCGAGGTCACGGACTATTACGAGAACGGAGAGCAATACGAGGTCCACGTGCGCGCCGAGGAGCGGTACCGGCGCGATGCCGCCGGCATCGTCCAGGCGGAAGTTCCCTCGCGCACCGCCGGGCGCGTCAAGCTCAAAGATGTCGTCTCTCTCGAGGAGGGAACCGGACCGTCGCTCATCAACCGGATCGCTCGCCGGCGGCAGGTGCTCATCACCAGCGGCATTCTCCCCGGGGCTTCTTCTCAGACGGTCATCGATGCCTTGAACGGCGCGGCTGCGGATCTCAACATGCCCCCGGGCTATTCTTACGGCCTGACCGGTCGTTCCCGCGAGCAGGGGCGGGCGGCGCGCAATTTCGCCGTTGCCTTCCTGCTTTCCATCATCTTCATGTACCTCATCCTCGCGGCGCAGTTCGAGAGCTGGCTTCACCCGGTCACGATCCTGCTGGCGTTGCCTCTCACCGTCCCCTTCGCCCTCCTGTCGATCGTGGGGCTCGACCAGTCGATCAACATCTTCTCCGCTCTCGGTATCCTCGTCCTATTCGGCATCGTCAAGAAGAACGGCATCCTCCAGATCGACCATATGAACGGCTTGCGAGAGCAGGGTGTCCCGCGCGAGGAAGCGATCCTGCAGGCGAATCGCGACCGCTTGCGCCCCATTCTGATGACGACGTTCGCCTTCGTCGCCGGGATGATTCCTCTCGTCCTCTCGAGCGGAACCGGTGCCGGCACCAACCGCGCCATCGGAAGCGTGGTGATCGGTGGGCAGACGCTCGCGTTGGTCCTGACCCTCATCGGGACGCCCGTCGCCTACAGCATCTTCGACGATTGGTCCGGGGAGCGGGTCTGGGCGCGAATCAAGGGATGGTTCCGACTGGGACTGTCGGCGGAGCCGTCGCCCGCGGGCGCAGGTCGCCAATACCGCAGGCGCGAGGTCTGACCGGGCGGGCCAAGGACTCTGCGGGACTTAGCTTCAGTCCGGGGACGTCACGAGCCGAATCGCGACCCGAAGTGGGGGTCCGGTGCGCAAGACTCGAAACTCGATCCGGTGTCGATCGCCTTCCAGCCGGCGGCTATAGAGAAGAGTTGCTTCCGAGCAGTCCAGGAGCTCGAAGTCTGTCGTCAGCTCGCGATGTAACCATTCCGAGTACTCCACCCATTCCATCTCGGTCTCGAGCTGCCAATCCATTTGAACCAACCATCGATCGACCCGCGGTAGCGATTCGTTCAGCACCAGCCCGCCCGATGGAGTAGACCGACGAGTCAGCTCCTCGAAGACCTCGAGTGTGTAGCCGAAGGGATCGTCGTCGTCATCGAGGTAATAGAACAGGAAGGCGATTGATATCACCCCCGCAACGCCAGCAGCGAGCTTACGCCTCTCGAGCAATGGCGGCTTCAACCAGGTCCGCTCTGGCCGCCTGTGCCTGGCGTGGCTCGACCCCATCCATGTGTGGCAATCAGTCTCTCGACG
>DASPGQ010000156.1 GCA_035620555.1 Vicinamibacteria bacterium | reverse complement strand
TCGGGCCTCCCATCGAAGGCGGATTCTTCTACGACTTTGCCCGCGACGAAGCGTTCACCCCCGAGGACCTCGACAAGATCGAGGCCAAGATGAAGGAGCTCGCTTCTCGAAAGGTTCCCTTCGAGAGAGAGGAGATCCCGAAGAAGGAGGCCGTCGCCCGGTTCCGCTCGATGGGTCAGCCCCTCAAAGTAGAGCTCGTCGAAGAAAAAGGGGACGACGTGGTCTCCTGCTATCGACTGGGAGAGTTCTACGACTTCTGCGAGGGCCCGCACGTGCCCGACGCCGGGATCATCAAGGCGATCAAAGTGCTCGGCAGCTCCGCCGCCTACTGGAAGGGCGACGAGGCCAACGCTCCGATGCAACGCATCTACGCGACGACCTTCTTCGACAAGAAGAGTCTTGCCGAGCATCTCGCCCGGCTCGAGGAGGCAAAAAAGCGAGATCATCGCAAGCTGGGCAGAGAGCTCGAGCTTTTCCTCATCCGCCCCGAGGCCCCGGGCCAGGCTTTCTGGCTTCCGAGAGGACTCCGAGTCGTCAACGGGCTCGTCGAATACATGCGTGACAAGCTCGACCGTCGAGGCTACTTGGAGATCAGGACCCCGCTCATCATGAATACCAGCGTGTGGGAGCGGAGCGGTCACCTCGAGCATTACCAGGACAACATGTATTTCGTCGACTCCGAGGAGACTCGATTCGCCATCAAGCCGATGAACTGTCCGGGCGCAGCGATGGTGTACGAATCGAGCCTGAGATCCTATCGAGACCTGCCTCTGCGGCTCTCCGAGTTCGGACAATGCCATCGAAACGAGCGTTCGGGGGTGCTCTCGGGTCTGACGCGGGTTCGCTCGTTCGTGCAGGACGACGCGCATATCTATTGCGCTCCCGAGCAACTGGAGAACGAAGTCCTCGATCTCATCGACCTCGTTCGTGAAGTGTATTCCGAGCTCGGCTTCGAAGGTTTTCGCGTCGAACTGTCTACCCGGCCAGAGAGCTCGATTGGAACCGACGAGCAATGGGAACAGGCCGAGGAGGCGCTGACTCACGCCCTGGTACGCTCAGGTGGAACCCACAAGCTCAACCCCGGTGACGGCGCGTTCTATGGACCGAAGATTGATTTTCATGTCGAGGACGCGATCGGTCGTCGGCATCAATGCGCAACGATTCAGGTGGATTTCACCCAGGCGGAACGCTTCGACCTCTACTATGCGGCCGAGGACGGCACCCGCAAGCGGCCGGTGGTCGTACACCGCGCCATCCTGGGCTCGGTCGAGCGATTCATGGCCGTTCTCATCGAGCACACCGGCGGGGCGTTTCCCTGTTGGCTTGCGCCCATTCAGGTCATCGTCCTTCCGATCTCGGAGAAGCACCACGACTACGCCGGCGAAGTTCGGGAGACGCTCCGTTCGGCTGGGTTCCGTGTCGAGATGGATGCCCGTAACGAGAAGGTCGGATACAAGATCCGTGAGGCACAACTCAGAAAGATTCCCTTCATGCTGGTAACCGGCGACAAGGAAAAGGAAACTGGCACCGTCGCCGTCCGGAACCGCAGAGACGGTGACGAGGGCGCCTCGCAACTCGCCGATTTCGTGACGCGACTGGAATCCCTGGTTCGCGACAAGGCGCTGCTGCCGTGACCGGTGGAAAACGGACGCGTCCGACAGGCATAATGAATACGAACCGAGGAGGTGGCACATAGATAGGTCGGTCCGGGTGAATGAGAGGATTCGTGCGCGTGAGATTCGTCTCATCGACGAGAACGGAGAACAGGTCGGAATCGTGAGACCGGAGGATGCGCTCCGGATGGCCAAGGAAAGGGATTTGGATCTGGTCGAGATTGTTGCGCAGGCGAACCCTCCGGTTTGCCGGATCATGAACTACGGGAAATACCTCTACCAGAAGAACAAACGCGCGCACGAGGCCAAGAAGCATCAGAAGCAGATACAGGTCAAGGAGATCAAGTTCCGCGTGAAGATCGACGAGCACGACTACGCCTTCAAGAAGAATCACGTGGAGCGGTTCTTGATGGAAGGCAACAAGGTCAAGACCACCATCATGTTTCGTGGACGCGAGCGCTCTCACGGGGAGCTGGGTGTGAAGATACTGGACCGACTCATCTCCGAGCTGCAGGAAATCGCAACCATCGAGTCCCGATCCAGGATGGAAGGCAACCAGATGTATCAAATCCTGGCGCCGAAGAAGGCAGTTGTCGAGCGGATCAAGGCCGCCAGGGAGGAAAACCAAGGGGAGGCACAGCAGTCGTCGGCTTGACCAGCTGCGAGTGCCCCCAAGAGGAGATTGTCAGGTGGGAAAGGGATTGAAGTCGCATCGCGGTGCGGCCAAGCGTTTCAAGAAGACCGCGACGGGAAAGATCAAACGAAGCCACGCCTTCGGGAGCCATATCCTCACGAAGAAGAGCCGACATCGCAAGCGAAGGCTCAGGAAGTCCACGGTCGTCGCCAAGTCGGATGCGAGCTTCATCGCCCCTCTCCTGCCGAGGAAGAGCTAAGAGATGCCCAGAGTAAGAAGAGGTTCCAATCGCCGCGACCGACGCCGCAAGGTGTTGAAGCTCGCCAAGGGTTACCGCGGGACTAAGAGCAAACTCTACCGTTCGGCCAAGGAATCGGTCGACAAGGCCCTGTCCTATGCCTATCGCGATCGCCGCGCCCGGAAGCGTGACTTCCGGCGCTTGTGGATTATTCGCATCAGTGCCGCGGCCCGCGCCAACGACCTGAGCTACAGCAGGCTCATGGCCGGGCTCGCAAAGGCGGAAGTCGCTCTGAACCGCAAACAGCTGGCCGAGATTGCCGCGGGAGACCCCGAGGCCTTCGTGGAGCTTGCGAGCGTCGCCCGGAAGGCGCTCGGCGAGGCAGAGGCCGGCTGACCTCGGGCACGAGCCACACGGCGTGGAGAACAAACCCGTCTCACAGCCGGAAGCCGCCGCGCACCTCCTGAATCTGGAGGAAAAGGTCGATCAGGCCGCTCGGCTCATCGCCGAGCTACGGGAGTCCAACCACGCTCTCAGGAGCGAGCTCGACGAGCTGAAAGCCAGGTCGGGAGAAGAAATCGAGATTCTGCGCGCCGAACGGGGCAGGATTCGCAGCAAGCTCGAGCGGATCCTCGACCGGGTCGAGGGACTCGAGTCCTGACGGTTGGCGGTCCCTCATTTCTCGTAGAATCGTCGGAACGAGAACGACATGGCGCTCCCTTCCGGAACCCGACTCGGTGCCTACGAGATCCAAGCACCGATCGGTGCGGGTGGGATGGGGGAGGTCTATCGGGCCAAAGATGCGCGGCTCGACCGGACCGTTGCCATCAAAGTTCTTCCCGAGGCGTTCGCCCGGGACCACGAGAGGCTTTCCCGTTTCGAGCGGGAGGCGAGACTTCTCGCGCAGTTGAACCATCCCGGCATCGCGACGCTTCACGGTTTCGAGCGCTCGGGCGAAACACCGTTTCTGGTAATGGAGCTCGTGGAAGGAGACACCCTCGCCGAGCACATTGAGAGGGGACCCATTCGGTGGGAGGAAGCGCGCCAGCTCTTCGCCCAGATCGCCGAGGCGCTCGAGGCGGCACACCTGAAGGGGATCCTTCATCGCGACCTGAAGCCCGCGAACATCAAGATCACGCCGGAGGGAAGGGTGAAGATCCTCGACTTCGGGCTCGCCCGAGCGTACCAGGAAGAAGATGCTGGCGCCGAGGCGGAGAAGTCGCAATCACCCACTCTCACCAGAGGAACCGCGCTCGGAGCGATCCTGGGAACGGCGTCGTACATGAGCCCGGAGCAGGCGCGGGGGAAGCCTCTCGATCGCCGCACGGACGTGTGGGCGTTCGGCTGCTGCCTCTACGAAGCGCTCTCGGGAAAGAAGCCGTTCGAAGGCGAGACGATCACCGATATTCTCGCCGCGGTCGTGAAGAACGATCCGGATTGGTCGCGCCTTCCCGATGCGACGCCGCGCCCGGTTCGCTACGTGCTGCGCCGCGCCCTGAAGAAAGATCCAAAAGACCGCTTGCGGGATGCGGGCGATGCGCGGCTTCTTATGGAGGACGTGGACGAGATCGTGACCGTCCCGCGCTCGCAAGGTCGACTCGCCGCCGCCGCCATCGGTGCCGTACTCGTCGCCGGACTCGTGGGATGGAGCTTGCGCCGCGAGTCCCCTCCGCCGGTGATGCGGTTCGCCACCGCCATTCCCCAGACCGAGGCGTTCGACGCCGTCCGCTCGCGCATCGCGGTGAGCCCGGACGGGAGACGACTCGTGCACCGCTATTCCCAGGACGGCCGCTCGGGGCTCTTTCTGCGCGCTCTCTCCGAGCTTTCGCCCACGCTCATCCCCGGCACCGAGCGCGGAACGAGCGCGTTCTTCTCTCCGGACGGCGAGTGGATCGCGTTTTTCGAAGGGAGCGACCTGGTGAAGGTCGGCCTGGACACCGGCACCCGCGTCACCCTCGCCCGGGGAATCGGCATCAGCGTGTTCGCGGGGACGTACTTGACCGGCAGCTGGGGTGACGACGACTCGATCGTCTTCACCGGGGATGGGACGGTGTTCCGGGTTCCGGCATCGGGAGGTCCGGCGGAAGAAGCGACCGCGCTCGATGCCGAGCGCGGCGAAATCGCGCACTACTGGCCGGATGTGCTCCCCGGGGGAAAAGCGTTTCTGTACAACGCGGTGGGGCCCTCCGGACGAAAGGACATCCTGGCGAAACGCTTCACCGACTCGGAGCGCCGGGTAGTGCTGGAAGACGGTGTGTCCCCTCGTTATCTCGCAACCGGACAACTATTGTTCATGCGGAGGGGCACGCTCTACGCGGTCGGATTCGATCTCCGCCGGCTCGAGGTGACCGGTGAGCCGGTCCCCGTCGTCCATGACGTCGAGATGGACAGCTACGGTGATTTCGAGTTCGCCCAGTACGCCGTGTCGGCTTCGGGGAACCTCGCCTATCTGGTGGAGGCGACCGTCCGGCGGGGAAGCTCTCTCGTCTGGGTCGACCGCAGCGGCAACGCGACGCCGGTGACCGACGAGCGCGGCTCCTACTTGATTCCTCGCATATCCCACGACGGAAGGCGCATCGCCTTCGCCCGGCTGGATGAGGCAACCGGTCAACGGGACATCTGGATTCTCGATATGGGACGCGGCACTCGAACGCGGATCACGTTCGGCGAGGGTCTCTCCACCGATCCGGTGTGGAGCCCCGACGATCGAACCGTGGCGTTCGCGTCCACCCGCTCTGCGTCCATCTTTCGTCTCTTCTCCAAAGCCGCCGATGGGAGCGGGCAAGCGGTCCCCATGGGTCCGGGCCGTGAAGGGTTCATTTTCCCAAGATTCTGGCTTTCGGACGGCTCGGCAATCGGGTTCTACTTGGTGGGTAACGGTGACGTGGGTATTTGGCACCTTTCGCCCGAACCCAAAGAGGAGATGCTTCTAGAGAGCGCGTTCGACGAGATGGAGCCGAGCCTGTCGCCCGACGGCCACTTTCTCGCTTACGTCTCGGACGAATCGGGGCGCCGGGAGGTGTACGTGCAGCCGTTCCCCGAGGGTGAAGGGCGCTGGCCAATATCAAACGACGGGGGAGACGAGCCTCTCTGGTCTCCGAGCGGCGACGAGCTCTTCTACCGCAGCGGCAACCGAATGATGGTTGTTCCCATCGCCTACCGGCCCGGCCTGGAGCCCGGATCGCCGCGGGTGCTCTTCGAAGGGGAGTACGAGCGCGATCCCTACAACAAC
>DASPGQ010000155.1 GCA_035620555.1 Vicinamibacteria bacterium | reverse complement strand
GTCAATGCTTCGACGATGAGCATGCCGAAACCGACGATCAGGAGAAGCAGGCCGACGATATTGACGGGCAAGATCTCGAAGGCGAAGGCGGCGAGTAGGAGAGCGATGGCGCCGACGATTCCCGGCACGAGGGTGCCGGGGTTGGAGAACTCGAGATACAGTCCCGCGAGGCCGATGAGGCCGAGGAAGACCGCGATGTTGGGGTTGGCGATGTAGGAAAGAAGCCTTTGCTTCGTCGTCATCTCCTTGACGACCACCGGGGCGTCCGAGGTCGAGAGCGTGACCTCGCTTCCGTCGACTCGTCTGACGACGGAACCGTGCAGCCGTTCGAGAAGCTCGGCTTCGGTATTTGCCACATAGTCGATGAGACCCGCTTCGAGCGCCTCGCTGGCCGTCCAGGACAGGGTCTCGGTCACGGCTTTCTCCGCGAGCTCGGGGCTGCGGCCACGTCGCTCGGCGAGCGAGCGAGCATAAGCGGCGGCGTCGGAAGTTGCCTTCTTCTCCAACGTTTCTTGAAGATCCTGGCCCGAGCCGGCGATGGGCGTCGCCGCCCCCGTATTCGTGCCCGGCGCCATCGCGGCGACGTCGGCAGACAGGAGAATCAGGAATCCGGCGGAGGCGGCGTGCGCACCCGAGGGTGATACGTAAACGACAACCGGCGTTTTGCTGTTCAAGATCGTCTCGACGATGAGTCGCGTCGAGGAATAGGTTCCACCGGGCGTCTGGAGTCGAATCAACACCAGCGCCGCCGCGTTCTCGTCGGCCTCCTGGATCGTTTGCACCACGAGCTCGGCCGTGACCCGGTGGATGATATCGTTCAAGGCGACTTCGTAGATCGATCCGGAGGCCGCCTCCGCCGACGAGACGGCACCCGCGGTGAGGCCGACACAAACGATTGACAATATGCGAGATAACCGCATGTCGAGCGAATTATAGCCTGTCCGGCGAGCGTTCGGTCATTCTCTCAAGTCGCTTTCCGTCAAGGGCCTCAACGAGTCCAGACCGCCCTCGGGCTCGGCGAAGATCTCGTTGAACTCGCGGAGGATCACACGCTTCGCCGCGCGAGCGAGCCTTTCCTCGCGCCGAGCTTCTTTGAGCGAGTCGAGTTTTATCTTCTCCGAGAGCTCTTTGGGCACGTAGAAGCGATGACGCCGCTGCTCCTCCCGATCTTCCTTCCGTCGGCGGATCAGCACACGGATCTCCCAATCGGGTCGCCGGGACACGTCGAGGGTCTCGATGTCGATGAACCATCCGTCCCGCTCGACCTTCTGGATTCCCTGAGCCATTCTGCCGACAGGGATTGAAACCATGTGCCCTTGCCTTGTCAAGCTACGGTGGAAACGCAGGAGCTTGGGCGAATAACATCTTCTAGCTCGCAATGAGGAATAGGAGGAACCGTGACCGATAACAGCCGAGTCAAGCACGTCCGCTGGGACGACCTGCCGAAGGAGAAGCTGACCGAGTACCTCGATCGCCGCATCGTCACCGGCGACCGATCCATGGTGACGCACGTGTACATGAAGAAGGGGTGCCTCGTGCCGATGCACCACCACGAGAACGAGCAGCTCACGTACGTTCTGGAGGGAGCCCTGAAGTTCTGGATCGGCACCGAGGACGCGGAGCCTTTCGTCGTCCGCTCCGGCGAGGTCCTGGTGCTGCCCTCCAACGTGCCGCACAAGGCCGAGGCTCTCGAGGACACACTCGACGTCGATTTTTTCACTCCACCCCGGAAGGATTGGCTCGAGGGAACCGACGACTACCTGCGCCAGCAAAAATAGGCGTTTGAGATGCTCCCCGAACGGTTTTCGAAGGGAGCCGCGGCGGGCATGGCATCGGCGACGGTCTTTCTCGGCGCTCTGACCGCCTCGTTCCTGGGAACGGGTCTGCCGGTGCCGCTGGAGCTTCTCGGCGGTGCGATCCTTACGACAGCGTGCGTCTTTGTCGGAATCGTGGTGGCTCGTTTCTCGATCCGGCTTCTCGCTCGCTTTCCCGAAGAGCTCCTGCTCACCGGAATCGCATGCATAGCGACGCTCGTGGCCCT
>DASPGQ010000154.1 GCA_035620555.1 Vicinamibacteria bacterium | reverse complement strand
TAGGCGTAATGTAGGAGTACGGAGAGCACGTCCATGCACGACTTGAGAAGGAGCGCGATGGTTTCGCTGGCCTTGGGTGTCACCTCGCTCCTGGCCATGGGCGCCGGTCACCTGGCATTGACCGACATCGGGCACGGCGAGGGCGACCTGCGGCTGGAGTGGTCGATCCTGCGAGGAGTCTTCCTCGTTCTGCTCGCATTCCACATCGCGGCATTCGAGACCATCCGCCGCGTCCTCCGGTCGAATGCTTGATCGACGCGACGGTCGCGGTCCTCTCGGGGGTGTGCACCCCACCGAATGCGTCAAGGCGAGATCACGTCCATGGTCCAGATGTCGGACCGGTCTTCCACCCAGGTGAAGTAGAGGTACTGACCGTCGGTCGCGAGCGCGTAGAAGCCGAGCTCGCCGCGCTTGTCGGCGAGATCCGTGATCTGCCGCTCGGATCGGTCATCGAGCGAGAGTGCCCAGACGTTGTTGTTCAGACCATTGAAGAGGATCTCTCGACCGCCGGGGGAGAAGAAGGGCCGTGCCCCAGGCCGCTCGCTCAGCCGCTCCGGCTCGCCCCCCTCGGCTGCCACCCGCCAGAGGCCGTAAGCACCGTCGCGATCGGAGGCGAAAACGATCCACTCGCCGTCCGGCGACCACTCGGGCTGGCTCTCCTCGCGGGGTCCGGATGCGAGCGCTCGTGGGCTGCCTCCCGCGGCCGAGACGATGGCGAGATCGAAGTTTCCGTCGCGAATCGAGACGTAAGCGATCTCGCTCCCGTCGGGCGACCAGGCGGGCATGGCAGCTGTCTCTTCGCCCAACGTTAGCTGCCGGGCCGGCCCCCCTTCTATGGAAAGTACCCAGACGTCGCGCTGCCCGCCGCGATAGCTATAGAACGCGACCTGCCGGCCATCGGGGGACCAGCGGGGATTCCAGTCCGGGGCCTGATCGTCGGTGAGCGGCTGCATCGTGCCACCGGAAGCGGGCAGCTTCCAGATGTCGACGAAGCCGCCGCGGTTGGAGTTGATGAGAAGCTCGTCGCCGCCCGGCGAGACGTCGAGGAACTCGATGAACGCCTGGTCGAAGGTGATGGGCTCCGCATCGCCCCAGCTCGCCGGCCGTTCATGGAGAATGGGGACCCGCCACACGTTCGCGATCCGTCGGCCTCGGGAATAGGCGATCTTGGAGCCGTCGGCAAACAACGCCATCGAGCGCGTGTCCAGACCCGTCGTGATGGGTTGAGCCGCCCCCTCCGGAGTCCCGTCACCGCCGATTCCCTGGCGCCACACATCCATGCTCCCCCCTCGATTGGAAACGTACCAGAGGGTGCGAGAATCGGCGGAAAAAATCGGACTCCAGACCGCGGTGAGCCCGTCGCTGAGCGGCAGGACCTCCCCGTCCGACAACCGCAGAATCCACAAATGGGTCATGTCGGCGGTATAGTTGCTGGCATCCACGTAAGCGATGAATCTCCCGTCGGGAGACCAGCTGAGGTCGACGGGCTCGTACTGCCCGCGAACCGAAAAGCGCGTCGCTTCGAGCGTTGCGACATCCACGATCTGGATAATTTGCCGGGTCGTCCCATCGAACCCGCCGCAGGCAAGCCGACCTCCATCCGAAGACCATTGAGGGCGTGCCCAGAGGAACGAGCTCGTGGCCACACGGCGAGGGGGGCCTCCCAGAGCCGGGATGACGTAGCAGCCTCCGCCTTCACTCTGGTCCCGATGCGCGGCGTAAGCGATCCGGGTTCCGTCGGGAGACCAGCTGGGAAAGAATTCCGCGCCGGTCGAATCGGCTGTCAGGTTCACGGCGCTTCCCCCCGCGGCCTGCGTTACCCAGATGTCGAAATTGCCGCTCTGGTTCGAGAAGTAGGCGAGCCTGCCTCCGTCGGGAGACCAGGTCGGATAGTCCTCGAGACCGATGTCGCTCGTAACCTGCGTTGGGTTGGCGACGCGGGGAATTTGCGGGCGCCCCCCAACCAGACGATACACCGCGACGCCGAGAACGGCCGCAATGATGGGTAGCGCAGCCAACAGCAGCCACTGGATCCGGCGCCTCGGGACCGACGAGGCTGCGTACCCTCCGGAGACGACCTCCTGTTTCAGCTCTTCGAGCTCGTTCCGGAGATCCTTAGTGCTCTGAAACCGGCGATCGGGGTCCTTCACGAGACAGCGCTTGACGATCCGGACGAGCTCTCGGGGAATCGAAGGGTCGATGGCGTCCACCGGCGGAGGAGTGTCCTTGATCACGGACGAAAGAATGGTGGCAGGGTTATCACCTTTGAACGGCTTCTCGGCGGTGAGCATCTCGAAGAAGACGATTCCCAGAGAGAAGATGTCGGAACGCGGGTCGACGAGCTTCCCGGCGGCTTGCTCGGGAGACATGTAGCTCAACGTGCCCAGGACGCGGCCATCACGGGTGCGATGGACGGTGGTTGCGTCGCTCGCCTGGCTATCGACCAGCCCGAGCGCCGGCTTCGCAAGCCCGAAGTCCAGCACCTTGACGCGACCCTCCTCGCTCAGCATGACGTTGTCGGGTTTTAAATCACGATGGGTGATTCCTTCTGCATGGGCAGCGGAGACGGCGTCGGCGAGCGGGATGGCGATCTCCAGAAACTCGACCAGCGAAAGACGACCCCCCTTGAGGATCTGCGAGAGCGTCTTTCCCCGGACGAGCTCCATCGTGAAGAAGCGAACTCCCTCGAGCTCTTCCACCGAGTACACGTGAACGATGTTGGGATGATTCAGGGAGGCGATGACCTTGGCTTCGCGCTCGAACCGCGCGCGCAGGTTTTCATCCTGCGCCAGGAGGGGTGGAAGGATCTTGAGAGCCACGCGGCGTCCGAGCTTTTGGTCCTCGGCCACGTAGACCTCGCCCATTCCGCCCCGGCCGAGCTCTTCGACGATTGCGTAGTGGGCCAGCCGCTTGCCAAGCATGTCGCGAACATCGAGTATATCGAAGTCTAACGCTTGGGCCGGTAGGGTGTCCGAAGGTGCTCCGTCGCCACCCGATGAGAGTCTTCAACGTCGTCGAGGCCCTTCACGGCTTCATAGTGCGAGACGGCCTCTTCGCGTTCCCCCATCGAGTCCAGGATTTGCCCCGCCTCGAGGTGAGAGAGTGCGCGTTCTTTCTCCGCCGTTCGAGGATCTCTTGCCGCCTCCTGGAACTGGTGGAGCGCCGATTCTCTCTCTCCCAGAGCGACCAGGCGGGTACCGAGTGCATAGCGGATCTTACCCAAAGGCATCTTGTCATAGTTCTTCGTGCCGGACTCCGCCCGGCGAACGATCTCGGTCAGGACGCCGGCCGCTTCCTCGCGCCGCTCCATTCGCTCCAGAATCTGAGCCTGGTTCAAATGGAAGAGAAAGTTCTCGGGAAAACGCTGGTGGAGCTGCTGAGCGACCTCGAGAGCGTAGTCGTGCTGCTTCTCACGGACATACAGAATCATCAAGAGGACGCGCGCGTCGATCTTGACGAAGTAGCCCGTCTCCGCGGCGCGGAGGAGATACTCGAAGGCTCTTTCTTCGCTTCCTCGATAGCCTACGATAGTCGCGATCCACTTGATATACCAGGGAAGGTTGCTGACGACGTACTCGTAAG
>DASPGQ010000153.1 GCA_035620555.1 Vicinamibacteria bacterium | reverse complement strand
GTCCGCGAGTCGCTGCGTGCTGTCTTCCAGGCGCCGAGTCGCCTCCTGAAGCCGACTCATCGCACGAGCGAGTCTGCGCTGCGCTTTCGCGTTCAAACGTGCGAACTGGTCCTCTCCCAGTCTGTGAACCTTGGCGCGGCCGCTCCAATAGGAGCCGCCGCTCCGACCCAATCGAACGCCGAGGTCGTTAGCGTTCTGCCCGGACTTCCTCACATCCTCTCGATCGAGCATCCTACTCCTCCAGTCGGGGCGGCTTCCGCGTATTGGCCACCACCGCCAGGCGGTGTCCCAGCTCGTGCGCGCTACGTCGGGCAACCTGGATGGCCCGGCTCGTCCTTTTTCGACGCGCAGACCGATCGTGGAAGCTCTGCTCCATGCGATCGATTTCCCTGCCGCGGCGCGCCCTTTGGTGAGAGATGGCCAGAGACTCCGGGTGCTCGGATCGGCGCCGCAGCTCGGCGATGCGGGCGCGAAGATCGGCAATCGCAGCGTCGGACTCTGCAACAGCTGCGAAGTCATCGGCCATCAGACCAAGAAGTTCAGGCTCCAGCAACGCGTCTGCGTAGTGCGTCTCCCACTCAACCCATGGTCCTGGGTCCTCTGGTGTACGCCGAAGGAGCCTCAAGAGCCATCGAGTCCGTCCGCGCCTCGTCGGGATTGTGACCACCCGAGAACCCTTTTCCTCCAGGCGAGTCCACTGCCGGTCGAGTTCTTGTTGCGTGGAACGGACACGGTCTCGAAATCCCTCTTCAAGTGGCTCATACCACTGCGGTACTCCGACGCCGGAGTACCCTTGGATCTCTTCCTCCAGGCGTTGCATATCCGCCTGGAGCGAGGCACGGAGATCGAATAGGCCCCGATAGGTAAATCCGAACCCACCGATCAGGCCGTTCGCGGTCATGAGAAGTGTCGTACCAACGAGATTGCCGCCGACAAGTAGCGGTAGCTTGTCCACAGTGAACACCCAATCCAGCACGCCGAATACGCCAACCAGCAGTGCTGCGACCACGACGATCTCGGTTGGTCGCCTTCTTCTCGACGACATTTCCGGCCCCTTCATCACGCCAACCACCTCGATGACGTAAATCACCCCGACTGCCACGAAGAGCGCGGCCACGGCGAGACCGATATAGAGGTGGACGAGCGCCTGATAACTTGCCAACGAGACATCCGCTGCCGTCCTGTCGCTCAACGAAAAGACGAGGGCGGTAACGAGGACTCCATAGGCGAGAAACAGCAGAAGTGGCAATTGTGCGAGAAGTTGCGCATAGCTTCGCCGGGAGAGCGGCTCTTTCGGTAGCCGCCACCAGCGGAGATCGCGGACCCTTCCCACGTCACGCTTCGTCCAAAACTTCTGGTCGAGGACCTTGATCCATCGGTTAATGAACCCAAGAGCCCCGACCAGGATGGCGGCGAGCAAGAGAGGCACGACGAGAAGCACGATGAGACCCTGCGGCAGGCCAAACCCGCTAACCAGAGCCTTGAGTGCTGACGCCAGCGAGTCAGTGGCGATCGCGAAGAGTGACTCCGGACCCGGGTCTCTGAGGTCGAGCGCACGACCAAACAGCCAACCGGTGGCTACAAATCCCGCTGCCGCCACGGCCGTCAGGAATCGGGACGTTGGTTCGCTGAATCCCCACTCCCGGAGGCGATCCAGTTGAATCTGTACTTGCCTCAGATGTTCGGCTGCCTCGTCTTGCCAGTTCCGCAGAAGACCCGTACGTCGGTTCCATTCTTCCTCGTGAAGCTGCTTCCGCTCGAGATGCACGGCGTGGATCCGACGCTCGGCCTCCAACAGCTGCTCGGCTCCTGCAGCGAATTCCCGGGCCATGGCCGCAGATACCTCTGCACCCAGGCGGCCCCTCTCCGCAAAAATGCGCAGGGGATAGGTGGCCCGTCGGGCGCTCAGTTGTGCGCTCGTAGCTTGCGCCTTCGCCGCCCGAACCCTGTGAGTCGCCGACTCCTCGATGAGTTGGTCCTCGAGAGAAGCAATCGCCCGCGGTATCTCCCGCTCTCGAATTTGAGCTTCCTCCACGAGCATCGTGAGATGTGCGATCTCCTCGGCGACCAGCTCCTGCTCGCGTTCGAAGCAGCGACGGTCAATACCGTCGGCTGTCTCGTCGTCCACCCGGATCTCCTCGTCACTCAGGAGATCGTCATAACCCAGCGCGCCGGAGAGAAACTCCAGCTCCTCTATTTCCGCGTCGGATGGAGCAGGCTGCGTCGTGCCGTCGGCGACCGGCTCCGCAACCTG
>DASPGQ010000152.1 GCA_035620555.1 Vicinamibacteria bacterium | reverse complement strand
TTCCTCAAAGGTTCTCTCTGAGGAAGCGATTCGAGATAGGCGAAAGTGACTTTGTTTTGGGCCTCGACCCAGGCCTTCGTTTCGTCGGCATAGTCGTCCTCGAGCCAACGGTAGGGATCTTGGACTTTCGTGCCATGGTAGTCGTCGACCTGATCGAGCTTTCGGGTTTGGGGGTACTCGTATTTGTCGGTGGCGAAGGTCATCGTGGTTACGAGGCTGAGCGCAAGAACGATCCGTCTCATCGAGCGTCTCCGTTTACAGATTGACAAAGACGAGCCATTGTACCAACTGTCGATCTCCCACGGTTCCGAAAACGCTAGAATGCCAACCAGCTCTCTTCTCCTCATGAAAGGCAATCCATGAAACACGTTGTCGTCGCGATTCGTCGTATCGTCAATACGAAAGCGTTCAGCGTCGTCGTCGTTCTCACACTCGCGTTGGGAGTCGGCGCCGTGACCGCGGCCTTCACCCTGGTAGAGTCGGTGCTCCTCCGGCCTCTTCCGTACGACGCCCCCGAATCCCTCGTACGCGTGCTCGCATTCGATCGCGACGAGGGCCAGGCGGAGTGGCTTTCCTGGGCCGAGGCCACCGGTCTCCGCACCGAGAGCGCGGCGCTCGAGGGGGTCGCCGTCTCCACCGTTTTTCCCGCCACGCTGAGGACCGACGAAGGAAGCGAACGGCTGGAGCGTGCCTTCGTCTCCGACAACTACTTTCCTCTGCTTGGAGTCGAGCCCGTGGTCGGAAGCCTCTTCCTCGAAGGGGAGGAGCGCCAAGTGTTGATAAGCCGACGCCTGTGGCGGCAACGTTGGTCCGGCAGCCTCGACGTGTTGGGGCGAACACTCGAGCTCGATGGCGGGCTGTATACCGTCACCGGGGTCCTCCCCGACACGGTGTACACGCACGACCTGGGCAGCACCCCCGCCGACCTCTGGCTACCTAGCCCGATCGACCGATTGACGGCGGACCCTCATTTTCGCATCTTCACCGTCATCGCCCGTCTGAGTCCGGGCGCGACTCGGGATCGAGTCCGCGAAGAGCTCCAGGCTCTGCAGCGTCGGCTGGCCGCCGAGGCGCCGGATGTCTATGACGGGTGGGACGCTCAGGTGGATTCGCTCCATGCCTCGCTCGTCGGCGAAGCCGATCAAGGGCTGTTCCTGCTTCTTGGCGCCGTCTGTCTCATCTTGCTCATCGCTACCGTCAATCTGGCGAACCTGATGACGTCTCGTTTCCTCGGACGGCGCCGCGAGATCGCTACCCGGCTCGCACTCGGCGACAGCTCCACCGGCATCTTGCGCGACGCCACGCTCGAGGGAGGAATTCTAGCCGCCTGTGGCGGCGCGCTAGGAACTCTCCTTGCGGTAGGAAGCCTCCGACTCCTTCCGTATCTATTGCCGTTCACGCTACCTCGAGAGGCGGAGGTCGCCGCGGACCCGCGCATGATTGCCACCGGCCTCGTATCCGCCGCAATCGCGACGGTCTTGTTCGCGCTCCTTCCCGCGCTCGGCGTCGTGAAGAGCAATTCGGCGACCGCATTGCGGCACGGGGGACGGGCCGTGGCGGGGGACGGCGGACGAGCGCGAGGGTTCGTTGTCGCCGCCCAGGTGGCGCTCTCGATCCCCTTGCTCGTCGGAGCGGGCTTGCTGACTCAGAGTCTCTTCCAGCTTTCCCAGAGGCACCTGGGCATGCAACCCGACGGGCTCGTGAGCGTGAGAGTCTCCGTGCCCGCGTCTCTGTATCGGGAAGCCATCGACCGAGCGCAATTCTTTCGCCAGCTCCTCGACACTCTCCGAGCCCTTCCCGGCGTCGAGAGCGCGGGAGCGACGCTCCAGGTTCCCCTGGTCGCCCACCAGGCCGACCGCACGCGGTTCCGCTTCGTGGAAGGCCCGGAGGTGCTGGCGGCCGAACGTCCCCGGGCTCTTCTGCAGGTCGTGTCGGAGGGTTACTTCGAGACTCTGGGCACCCGAGTGATCGAAGGGCGTCCGTTCGACTCCCGAGACGATGCCAGCGCAGATCCGGTGATGATCGTCAGCGCCGAGCTGGCACGGCGCGAGCGAACCGGGCGCAGCCCGCTCGGTCTCCACGTCGAGACCGAGCTCACCATCTCGCCCGACGAGCCCAACGTGAGGCGGATCATCGGTGTGGTCGAGGACATTCCCCATTTCGGACCGCGCTTCGAAGCGGAGCCGCAGATCTTCGTTCCCC
>DASPGQ010000151.1 GCA_035620555.1 Vicinamibacteria bacterium | reverse complement strand
CGGCGCTTTTCGTTGTCCTCGGCGACGAGCAAGCGCGAGCCCTTTTCGATGGCCTGAAAGCCGCGGGAACACGCATGGTCAGCTCGAACAGCGAGTCGCTTCGTCTCGCGGTGACCGGCGAAGTGCCCTATGCCCTGACCGACACCGACGATGCCTTCGTCGCGCTCGAGGACGGGGACCCTCTGGGGCTCCGCTTTCCCGACCAGGACGGCGTCGGTACGTTGTTCATGCCCAACGCGGTCGCCCGGATGCGTGGAGGCCCGAACCCCGAGCAGGCGCAGACGCTCATCGACTTCCTGTTGACTTCGGAGACCGAGACGATGCTCCGCGAGAGCGCCGGGCAGATCCCGGTCCTTCCCGGTGGCGCCCCGCCCGAAGGTTTCGGTCTTGCGGAAGTGCGGTTCATGAACGTCGACTTCGAAGAGGTCGCTCGCAAGATCGAAGCGATCCAACCCTATCTGAAGAGCTGGGCCGGTCTCTGAGTCCGCCCGGTGATACCCCATGATCTTCCGCGCGGGGCTCCTCCTGGTGGCGATGGCGTTCGTCGCGCTCGGAGCCGGACCGCTCCTGTGGACTTACGGGAGCGCTCTTTCGGAGCGAAGCGCCGAGCTGGGAGCGCTCGCGGTATCAAAATCCACCTGGGCGGCGCTCGGAAGAAGTCTCGCCCTCGGGATCCTCAGCGCCTTGGGTGCGAGCGTGCTGGGTGCGTCTCTTGCCTTCTTCACCGGCAAGACGCGAACTCCAGAGCGAAACCTGCTCTCGGCGATCGCCCTCGTCCCGCTCGCGCTTCCGCCTTACAACATGGCGCTGGCTTTTCGCCCCTGGCTTCCCCAAGAGCCGCTCCTCGCCTCGACTCTCGTGCTCTCCCTCGCGCTCTACCCCATCCCTTTCGTCTTCCTGCGCGCGGGCCTCGCGAGTATCGACCCGGCGCTCGAGGAAGCGGGACTGCTCGCTCGTGGGACGCTCGCGACCGTTCGCCAAATCACGTGGCCTCTCGTCCGCCCCTGGGCGTTCGCGGCGGCGGGAATCGTGTTTCTTCTCGGGCTTTCCGAGCTCGGTGCTCCCGCGTTCCTCGGCCTGACCGTGTACTCCGGTCAGATCGCGCTTCGCTATGCGGCCACCTACGATGCCGCCGGGGCCGCCCTCGCGGCGATTCCTCTCATCGGTGTGGTTCTTGTGCTCCTGGTCGTCGAGTCGACCGCGCTCCGACGCGTCGACGTCTTCGCCACCCGGCTTCGCCCCGCCCGGATCTTCGAGCTCGAAAGATGGACACTGTCCGCGCGAGCCCTCTGCCTCGCCATCGTCGTTGCCTCGCCCGGTTTGCCTCTTCTGCTCACGCTTTTGGAAATCGACGCGCCAGGGCTATTACGCGCAATTCCCATGGCGATTCCTCCTGCTCTGAATAGCTTGTTGGTAGCGGGCATTGGCTGTCTCGCCGCCGTCCTCATCGGCTCCGCCCTCGCGCTTCTCGCCCGTCGAGGCGCTCGATGGGTTCGATGGGCCTCGCTGACGTTCTTCGTGCTCCCGGGAGCCGTACTCGGCATCGGCCTCATCGGTTTCTGGAACCTTCCGAACCGACCGCCTCTTTACGGAACGATCGGTCTGCTCGTGGTAGCCGTGGGGTTGCGATACACCTTGCTGACGGAACGGACGATCGACGCGGGCCTTGCCAACGTCCCCGTCGCGCAGGAACAGGTGGCGCGGCTCGCCGGCCGAGGCGAGGCGTCCATCGCGTATCGAGTCCTCTTCCCCCAAATCGTGCCGGCCCTCGTCGCCGGCTCGAGTGCTTTTCTCCTATTTGCTATTCGCGATCTGGACACCGTGGTCACCATCTATCCGCCGGGAGGCGAAACGCTCGCGGTGCGTCTCTACACGGTCATGGCGAACTCGCCTCGCGGACTTCAAGCAAGCCTGTCGCTCGCTCAAATGGCTCTCACCTTGCCCGTCGTTCTCTGGCTCATCGTTACCTTACGGAAGAGCCGATGGCTGTTCTGAGGCTCGATGGAATCCGTTTCTCGTACGAGGAGCGCCCCGTCCTCCACGATGTCTCCATCGACGTACGCGCGAAGGAGCTTGTCGTCATCCTCGGAGCCTCCGGCTCGGGCAAGAGCACCATCCTTCGACTCGTTGCCGGACTCGAGACTCCAAAAGCCGGCACGATCTGGCTGAACGGACAGACCGCGAGCGCCGATGGGCGAATTCTTTTGGAGCCAGCCGCCAGGCATCTCTCGCTCGTGTTTCAGGATCTCGCTTTGTGGCCGCACTTGACGTGCGACGAACAGCTCCATTTCATGGCGCCCGCACTCGAGGGCCCCGACCGCCAGGCTCTTCTGAAGGACGTAGGGCTCGCGGGTTTCGGGGGCCGCCCTCCCGCGCACATGTCGGGTGGCGAGCGGCAGCGGCTCGCTTTGGCCCGGGCGCTCGCGGCAAGGCCAGACGTCCTTCTCCTCGATGAGCCGTTCGCCAACCTCGATCCCCGGCTTCGCTTCGATCTCCGACGTCTGCTGCTCGATCTTCGCCAAGCCCACCCGGTTACGATTGTCTACGTCACGCACGACCTCGAAGACGCGTTCGCTCTCGCGGACCGGGTCGCCGTACTGAACCGGGGAACGATCGAGCAGGTCGGTAATCCCGAAACGCTCTACCGGCATCCCGCAAGCGCTTTCGTCGCCACGTTCGTCGGGAGGGCCGCGCTGGTACCGGCAACGGTCGATGGGAACGAGCTCCGTACGTCACTGGGGAACGTTCCCAATCCGAGGACGGATCTCCGCGCCGGGGACGAGATCGACGTCGTCCTACGGCCGGAAGACGTCTCGCCAGCTGAAGAGGGGGAGCCCGCCCGAGTGGATGAAGTTCTCTTCGCAGGCGATCGCTATCTCGTGCGAGCTTTCACTCGGTTCGGAGCCGTCTGGTTCCATGTTGGATCCCCTCCGGCTCGGGGAGAAACGATTGGCGTTCGCGCGCTCCGCGGCTGGCCGGTAGCTCGCTAGCTCCTCAGTCCCCCATGTTCCAGACCTGGCCCACTCCCTGGCTCATCGCGTTCTCGTAGACCGTCGCCGCGGCCGCCACGTCCTCGAGCGCGATCCCCGTGCTGTCGAAAATGATGATCTCGCTCTCCGACATGCGCCCTTCCTTCAGTCCGGCGATCACTTCCCCGAGCTCCGCGTGCACGTCCGCCCGTGCCATCAACCCATGCTCGAGCGCGTGGTGGAGATCGCCAATCGTCGCGCATTGCTCGAGCGAGTCCACCACGACTTTGCTCGATGCGATGAGCGCGGGGTCGATCTCCTGCTTCTCCTCGTTGTCGGCGCCCACCGCGGCGATGAACGTCCCCGTCGATACGAGCCCGCGATGAATGAAATGTCGTTTCGATGGCGTCGCGGTAACGCAGATGTCGCTGTTGCCAACGGCCGGGGCGAGTTCGGCGACGGCCTCGACCGCGATGCCGGTCTCCTCAGACATCTCGGCCGCGAACCGACGGGCTCGGCTCTCATCGACGTCGAAAGCGTAGACGCGGGTGAGCGGTCGCACCCTGGCGAGCGCCATGAGAGAGATCCGACCCTGGTTGCCGCAGCCACAGATCGTCGCCACCTTCGCGTCCGTCCGGGCCAAATGCTTCGCCGCCACGCCGGTCGCCGCGCCCGTGCGGAGGACCGTTAACTCCATCGAGTCCATGAGTGCCAGCGGCCGTCCGTTCTCCGCGTCGAACAACGCAATCACTCCTTGAATGAGGGGTAGCCCGAAGCGCCTCGCGTTGGCGGGAAAGTTGGCGTTGGTCTTCGCCGCGAAGTAAGGCCTCGAGCCGAGCTTCAGGAGACCCGCTTTGATGTGGAACCCTCCGTCTTCGGCATGGATTCCGAGGATTGCCGGAGGCGCTGCGAGGCCCTTGGCATGAAGCTCCAAGGCATCTTCCACCGCGGCCATACAATCCTCGAGACCGAGGAGCCCCTTGACCTCGGAACGCGCGAGAAGGAGTGTGCCCTCGAGTTTCATGCGCCCTCCGTCCGAACCGGCCAAACCAGCTCGTCGAGCATCGCACCGGGCTCGATCTCAACGGGCTTTCGGCCTCTTCGGAACACCCGGGCGCTCGCCACGCCCTTCAATTGGACGGAGTCCCCCTCGACGCGCAGCAGAGTTCCCTCTCTGAGACCCACCACCGGCGTCGTGTTCTCTTCCAGGAATTGCAGGATGCGTTCTTCCTGGGTTTCCCCCATGTGGGTCGAGGCCGGATCGGGGTCCAGGTAGTGGGGACTGATCTGGAACGGAGCGAGGCCGAGAGCGTCGAACGACGGCGGCTCCACGATCGGCATGTCCTTCGTCGTCTTGATGGTCGGACCGGAAACGATCGAACCGGCGCTCGAGCCGATGTAAGGCATCCGCTCGGCCACTCGCCGGCGGATTGGCTCCAGAAGGTCGCAATCGTAGAGGGCCTTCAGGAGCCGGAACGTGTTTCCTCCGCCGATGAAAAGCGACTCCGCGTCCTCGACGGCCCGTCGTGCGTCGGGAGAACGGTGGACGGAGTCGAGCGAAACACCGAGCGCTTCGAAACGCGCCTGCGCCTGGCCAGCGTAGGCGTCGCGGTCGAAGAGAGCGTAGGGGAC
>DASPGQ010000150.1 GCA_035620555.1 Vicinamibacteria bacterium | reverse complement strand
GTCGACGATCTCGACACCCTCCAATTGGTCGGTAATGAAATAGAAGACGCGACGGCCGTTAGAGTGCGCGGTTCTACTGTACCCGCTCGAATCGACAATGACCGCGCCATGCCGCAGGGCGAACTCCTCGACGAAGTCCATCTTCGCTTCGTCGAACAAAAGGAGACGGTTCGGCCAGACGCCGACCAGGAGAGCACGTGGCTCGGATGCCAAAAGCTCCACGGCGCTGCTCGCGAGAAAAAGAAGCAGGAGTGTCCGTCTCATCCCGGTAAGCGAGGATACTCCAGGTGGCTCCGATGTTGCGAGTGCCCGACTATTCGAGATTACGCCCGCAGTTTGATGGCCAGAGCCTGACTCTCGCTCCCCAGAACTCCCGTCGAAGCCAGCACGCGATGCGCGGCATACATCAAATAAGCATTGGCGCACATCCGACCGAGGAGGAGCGCGACCACCGCGGCGACGACCCCGAGGAAGTCCAAGGCCCGGATGGTAACGAAGAGCACCGCCACAATGCCACTGACCTCGAGAACGGTCGCGACCGTCACCGGCCGAGTCTTGCGGCCGAATACGAGGATCGCCCGCTGAAATGCCAGGAGAACGGCAAAAAATGGGATGACGCAAAAGAGCCGTAGGGGGAAGATCGCGAAGGTACTGAGCTCCTCGCTCAGCCCGGACACCTGGTGAAACCAGATCCATGACAACGGCGTGAATGCCGTGAGAACGAGGCCGAATGTCGCGACGAGAGCCAGCGCCCCCGCGAAGGTCGAGATCTTGCGAAAGTTCTCCCGAGAACCATCGAGAAGCGCGATCGCGACTTCCTGATAGGACAGGGCGACGCTGCGAAAGATGAAGGTGAGCGCGAACAGAACGGGAAGAACGGCAAGAGAGTCGAGGGCGCGCCGGCTGCCTCCCACGAAGAACGTGACCATCGGATGGACGCCCAGTGCGATGATCGAGGTGAGCGCGAGCGGAAAGTAGAAATCCACGATCCTCCGGTACGTCAGAGTGTCACCGCTACCTACGGGAAAGCCCTCCATGATCCCAACCGCCATGAGGCGGGTCCCGATCGACTCCAGCACCACGCCGGCCGCGAGCGCCGCGCCTCCGACGAGCGCCCCGGGCACGATGGAATAGCGGTACAGCAGTAGAGCCGTCGTGCCCATGCCGACGACGCGAATCACGGTACCGAGAGCCACGCGTCGGGTCAGCTCGCGTCGGATCAGAAGCCCTTGATAGAAGCGGCGAAAGCCGATGGCCGCCGGCCAGGGAAGAAGAAGCACGAGAGCTCCCCGGGTCAGCTCGGCAACCGGCAAGGGCAGCGAAACCAGGTCGACCGCAATCCAGTCGAACACCGGCCGCCAGAGCACGACGAGCATCACGAGGGTGATGACGAAATTGAGGGTGAAGGTGAAGTTTCTGAGCTTGCGGTAGGAGTCCCGATCGCGAACCAGGGCGGTGCTCGCGCTCAGAATCATGATGATGGGCGCTTCCACGATCAGGGCGAAAGAGAAGGCGACACCATATGCGGCAAGATTCACCCGCGGGTCGTCGAGTCTTGCAATGACCGCGGCGAGAAAGGGCCCTTCCACCGCCATCATGAGCCATGTAGCCGCTAGCGGCAGCCACATGTGGAAGATCCTCCGATAGGTCAGGGGTGCGCTCATTGGCTGAGGGAAACGGCCAGCCGGTCCGCCACGGCGAGCCCGTCGAGCGTGGGGCGAAGCCAGCCCTCGTCGACCGCGAGGAGGCCGTCGCCGACGGCGCGCGACGATCGCTCGCGCAGGTCGACCCCGAAGCGACGCTCGTAGGCGCAAAGGTCCAGCCCCCGCCGAGTCCGCAACCGCAGCATGAGCGTCTCGAGCGCGAGAGCGGCGTCATCCAGGCTCTCGCCTCCGGCCACCGGAAGCTCGTCAGAAGCCAGGCGCTTCTCCCAGTCGAAGAAGGACCTCTCGTTCCAGAAGCGGTTCCGCCCCGCGAACGAGTGCGCCGACGGTCCCAGGCCGAGATAGGGTGCGTGGCTCCAGTACTTCTCGTTGTGGGCCGAGCGATTCGACGGCGAGCGCGCGAAATTCGATACTTCGTAACCCTCGAAGCCCAGATCCGCGAGCGCCCGATGCGTCACCCGGAAGAGCTCCGCCTGCGCCGGCTCGGGCTGTTCCTCGACCTTCCGGCGGGCGAACATCGTTTTCTCGTGAATCGTCAGCTGGTAACAGGAAACATGGTCGACCGGCAGTTTTGCCAGTTGCTCGAGCTCCAGCCGCCATCGATCGGCCGATTGCCCCGACAGCCCGTAGATGAGGTCGACCGACACCGTCTCGAAGCCGGCTTCGCCCGCCAGCCGTATGGCGTGCCGCGAGTCTTCGGCCGAGTGACGTCGTCCGAGAAAGCGAAGGGAGTCATCGTCGAACGACTGGACGCCGAGGCTGAGAGTATGGACGCCAGCCTGTCGAAACCCCGGAAATCGGCTCTGGTCTTCGGGGTTCGCTTCGAGGAACAGGCGGCAGTCGCGCCGCAACCAGCCTCGCGATCGAAGCGCCGCCACCATCTCGGCGATTGCTTCCGGTTCGAGCAACGACGGCGTTCCTCCGCCGAAGTAGAGAGTATCGAACGGTCGCGACGGAGTGCCCCGGAGAACGATCTCCTGGATCAGCCGCTTGGCAAAACGGTCCGTCCGGCTCGGTACACCGAGAGTGACGGCGAAATCGCAGTAAGGACAGATCGCCGAGCAGAAGGGCACATGGACGTAGAGCCCGGGCTCAGGATTCATCGCTCTTGAGAACGGCAACGAAAGCCGACTGCGGGATCTCCACCTCCCCCACCATCTTCATCCGCTTTTTGCCCTCTTTCTGCTTCTCGAGGAGTTTGCGTTTTCGCGTGATGTCTCCGCCATAACACTTTGCGGTAACGTCCTTGCGAAACGCGTTGATCGTCGTGCGGGCGATGACCTTGCTCCCGATCGCGCCTTGAATGGCGATCTTGAACTGCTGGCGCGGAATGGTCTCGGCCAATCGCTCACAGTAGTGGAGCGCCCGCGCGCGTGCCTTCTCCTCATGGACGAGCTGTGACAGCGCATCGACGCGTTCGCCGTTGACCAGAATGTCGACCTTGACGATCCGAGTCTCACGGTAGTCCAGCAGCTCGTAGTCGAACGAGCCGTAGCCCTGGGTCACGGTCTTTAGCCGGTCGTAGAAGTCGAACAGCACCTCGGCGAGTGGAAGCTCGGACGTCAACTCGACCCGCCCCTGCGCGAGATAGTGGAACGTCGAGCTCTCGCCTCGTCGCTCGCGGCAAAGCTCCATGACGACGCCCACGTAGCGCTCCGGCATCATCACCGAGGCCCTGATGAAGGGCTCCTCGGTCTTCACGATGGTGTTGGGATCGGGGAACTGGCTGGGATTGTCGATCATCAGGACCTCGTTCCCTTCGACGGTGATGCGGTACTTTACCGAGGGTGCCGAGAGGAGCAGAGAGAGGCCGTACTCGCGCTGCAGGCGTTCCTGCACCACGTCGAGGTGCAACAATCCCAGGAATCCGCAACGAAAGCCGAAGCCCAACGCCGCGGAGGAATCCTTTTCGTACCGGAGAGCGGGATCGTTGAGAGCGAGCTTCTCCAGTGCCTTTGCCAGGTCCTCGTATTCGTCCGTCGACATCGGATAAATGGATGAAAAGACCACGGGCTTGGCTTCCTTGTACCCGGGGAGCGGCTCGTCCGCAGGATTCTCGGCGTCGGTCAGGGTGTCCCCCATCGCGATATCCCGGATCGTCTTGATGTTGGCGATGACGTACCCCACGGCGCCAGCCGAAAGCTCCTTCGTCTTGACTCGCTTCAATTGCAGGAGGCCCACTTCCTCGACCTCGTACTCCTTGGCGGTGTGCATCAGCCGAACTCTCTGCCCCGGCGCGAGCTTGCCGTCTTGCACGCGGACGAGAAGCACGACTCCGCGATAGGGATCGTACTGAGCGTCGAAGATCAGGGCCTTGGGAGCAGCGCCCGCGTCTCCTCGCGGCGGTGGCAGCTTCGCCACGATGGCTTCGAGGAGCTCGTCGATTCCCTGTCCGAGCTTTGCCGAGACGAGAATGGCCTCGAAAGGATCGAGCCCGAGGTCGGCATCGATCTCCTCGCGGGCGCGCTCGACGTCGGCGGCGGGAAGATCGATCTTGTTGATGACCGGGAGAAGCGTGAGGTCGTACTCCATCGCCAGATAGAGGTTCGCGAGCGTCTGCGCTTCGACTCCCTGCGACGCGTCCACCAGGATGATGGCGCCATCGCAGGACATCAGCGCACGACGCACCTCGTGGGAGAAGTCGACGTGACCCGGCGTATCGATGAGATTGAGAAGGTACTGTTTGGAGTCATTCGCTTCATAGAGGAGCGTGACGGTGTTGCTCTTGATGGTGATGCCGCGCTCCCTCTCGAGGTCCATCGAGTCGAGGATCTGGTCCCGGAACTCGCGCTCCGCCACCGCACCGCAGCGCTGGATGAGGCGGTCGGCAAGCGTCGACTTGCCATGATCGATGTGCGCAATGATGCAGAAATTGCGGATGTTCTCGGCGGTCATGGATGTGGATCCAAACCTTGAAGTCTAGCACGCACGGGTGTTGGACACCCGAGCTCGGAAACGTGTAAAAGCACGCGTCAGAGGAGGTCTCATGGAACATTTTCTCGGACGGTTCGCTCCCCAGATTTACGCGCTTCTTCGCATCGTGGCCGGACTCCTGTTCGCCCAGCACGGCGCTCAGAAGCTCTTCGGCCTGCTGGGTGGTTTCGGGGGTGAGCCCGGCAACACCGCGCAGCTATTCTCGCTGATTGGTCTGGCGGGTATCATCGAGTTCTTCGGGGGTCTTCTCATTGCCGTCGGGCTCCAGGCCGGCTTGGTTGCATTCATTGCGAGCGGTGAGATGGCGGTCGCCTACTTCAGGGCACACGCCTTTCGGGCACTGTTTCCCATTCAGAACGGAGGCGAGCTCGCCATGCTCTACAGTTTCCTCTGGCTGTTCATCGCGACGAAAGGTTCCGGCATCTGGAGCATCGACGCTTTCAGGAAACGATAGACCCGGTGCCGAGGGGAGGACCCCACGCCGTGGGGCGCCTCCGTATATCGGTTTTAAATCGCACCATCGCGATGGCCCTATAACACCCTCTGGAATCACGTGAGCAGTCTCGGTCAGAGCGGCGGGCAGGGCTCTGCTTTTCCATCAACAGCCTCGAATGCTCATCTGGCATTCCTCTTGCTACCAGAGGCGTTGAGTCCCACGATGAATCGTTTTCTGCGTATGCGGATCGCCATCTTCGGGCTGCCCCTCGTGGCGGCTCATGTCGCGGCGTTACCCGCCGACACCGAGCGCCAGGGCTCCGTTTTGAAGCGCATCTTTTCCTACGACAAGGATCTGCGGGCGAGCGAGAAGATCGTCATCTTGATCGTGGCGCCGACGAGGGGGCACGAAGAGGCTCGCGACGTCGCTGCCGTCTTTCGAGAGATGGGTCTTTTTCCCGCGGTCGTCGGCGTCTCCGATCTCAACGACGACCTCACCGCGACGCTCAGCCCCAGCTCGACCGTCGTCTACGTCATCCCCGGGGCAGACGTTTCGGCGGTGAAGGAGTTCGCGGCCCACAAAGGCTTCCTGTCGGTCTCGGCGCAAGCGTCTCTCGCCGAGGAGGGACACGTATCGGTCAGCGTCGACGTTCGAGGCGACCAATCCCAGATCGTGATCAATCTTCCCCGGCTCCAAACGGAACGCCACGAGCTTTCCGCCGAGCTTTTGAACCTCGCACGCGTCATTCGCTGAGCGCTGGCGCGGGGACTTTCACCGCATGCGCGGTACCCCTGTCTTCCTTTCGCGACCTGTAGATAGGAACCCCTGGAAGCGCACCGGTCAGCTCGCCATCTCGAATGGTGAAGCGCCCGTTCACGAGGACGTGGACCGTGCCTTCAGAGAATTGCCGAGGGTCTTCATAAGTCGCGCGATCCCGAATCCGCTCGCTTTGAAAAACCGCGATGTCGGCAACCGATCCCACCCGAATCCGGCCTCGGTCGTCGAGGCCGAGGAACTCGGCGGCGAGACCGCTCATGCTTCGAATGGCGAAGGGCATGGTGAGGACCGCTTCGTCGAGCACGAAGAGACGAAGCTTTCTCGTGAACGCCCCGAAAACACGTGGATGCGTCACGGCTTGATCGGGCGTGGGGTCGCGGCCGTCGGTACAGGTCATCATCCAACCGCGCGTCGCGAGGAAGCGTGTGTTCTCCATGTCGTACAGATCCAGGTTCATGACGGCGGCTGAGCCCCCCTCGAGGATCCGGCGCACGGTCTCGGGTATCGTGAGTCCCCAACCGGTCGCGACCTCGGCGAGCGTTCTCCCGTTGAGCTCTGGGCGAGGATCCACGATCCGTATCTTCTCGGCACCTCCCCGGATGGCCAGCATCTCCGCCATCTCCGAAGCGATTCGGGTGAAGCTTTCGCGGTCTCTCAATCGCGAGAGCATCGCCTCCCGCCCTCCGTCGGAGGCCCACCTCGGAATCGTGTAAGCGGACAGACTCGATTGAGTCGCGGTGTAGACGTGCTGGGCTGCCGCCACGTCGACTCCGCGGGCGCGAGCCTCGTCGATGAGCTTCGCCCCCTCGGGGGCACGCCCGTAGTTGTGCGCTCCCTGAGGGTTGAAATGGCTGAAGATGACCCGAGTCCCGGAAGACTCGCCGATCTCGATTCCTTCCCGGATCGAGCTCAGAAACCCGATCCCCTGGTAGCTCGCACCGAGGTCACGGTCGTGGGTGTCGTAGATTCCGTCGTACTCGGCGGCTACCCTGGCGAGCTCGATGACCTCCTCGGTCGAAGCAAAAAACCCGGGAGTGTAGAAGAGGCCCGTCGAAAGTCCGAAGGCACCCTCGTCCATACCTTGCCGAACGAGGTCGCGCATCGTTTGGAGCTCGGCATCCGTCGGAGCGCGGTTATCCATACCCAGGACTTCGCGCCGGACCGCCCCGTGTCCCACGTAGGCGAGG
>DASPGQ010000149.1 GCA_035620555.1 Vicinamibacteria bacterium | reverse complement strand
CGACTGGTCGCCCGAGATGGCTCAGGAGGCACAGAGGAGAGCTCGTGCTTCGGGACTCGAGGATCGGGTCACCGTGCGTCACCTGGGGATTCACGAGCTCGACCGGCTTGGCGACGCCACATTTGCTTGCGCCTATTCCAGCCTGGGACCGCTGAACTGTGTCCCCGACCTCGCGGCCGCCGCCCGCCTGATTGGCGAACGCCTCTGCCCCAGAGGATGCCTCGTCGCTTCCGTGATCGGTCGTATTTGTCCCTGGGAGATTGCCCTCTACGGTCTCCGTCGAGATTTCGACCGTATCCGCGTGAGGTTCTCGCCGGACTTCGTTCCCGTTCCCTTCTACGGCCGAACCGTTTGGACTCGCTACTACGACCCGACGGAGTTGGAGACGGCGTTCGCCGCCTCGGGTTTCACCCGAGTCTCCCTCCGGTCGCTCGGGCTACTGATGCCGCCGCCCTACCTTTCGGGATTTGCCGAGCGCCATCCGAGGTGGCTCGCGCTGCTCGGACGCGTCGAGGACTGGATCGGCTCCTGGCCGCTCTTTCGGCGCTGGGGCGACCACTTTCTCATCGTGATGCGGAAAGCGTGATCCTCTTCTACAATCCCCTCTCGACGACACCCGGCAAGCAGCCGCTGCCGCTTTCGTTGATGTCGCTCGCCGCCGTGGTCGAGGGGAATGAGCCCTGGCAGCTCGTCGACGGAAATCTCGTCCCCGACCCCGCCCCGGCCATCATCGCCGCGGCTCGCGAGGCTCGGCTCGCCTCGCCCGTCCTCGCGGTCACGGTGATGCCCGGACCTCAGCTCACGCAAGCGGTCTCCGTTTGTCGACGCGTGCGGGCCGAGCTTCCGGAGCTCCCCATCGTATGGGGCGGGTACTTCCCGACTCAGCACAGCGAAACGGTCCTCGAGTCCCCCTACGTCGATTTCGTCATCCGTTCCCAGGGCGAGATGGCGCTCCTCGAGCTCCTGCAGGTCATGCGCTCGGGCGGGTCGTTCGCGAATGTCGGAAGCCTTTCCTGGAAAGACGACCGAGGCGCCATCGTCCACAATCCCCTTCGCCCTCTGACGTCGCCGAACGATCTGCCGGATCTGCCCTACCACCGGGTCCCGATGGCGAACTACATTCGCGGGGATTATCTGGGCTCGCGCACCGTCGCCCACAACTCGTCGTTCGGCTGTCCGTTCGCGTGCAACTTCTGCGCCGTGGTGTCCATGTCGAACCGAAGCTGGCTTGCCCAGTCGCCCGAGCGTGTGGAGCGCGTCCTCCGACATCTCGTCCGAGTCTACGACGTCGACGCCGTCCAGATGCACGACATGGATTTCTTCGTCTCCGAGGAGCGCACGGCGGAGATCGCCGACCGCATCGAGGACCTCGGCATCGGCTGGTGGGGCCTCGGCCGGGTCGATACGCTGATGCATTACTCGGACGCCACCTGGCGAAAAATGGCCCGCTCGGGACTGAAGATGGCCTTCTCGGGCGTCGAGTCGGGCTCGGACGAGATGCTCGAGAGGATGAACAAGGGCGGCAAGGCTTCGGCCCAGCTCGCCATCGAGCTCGCCCGGCGCATGCGCGAGCACGCCATCGTTCCCGAGTTCTCGTTCGTGCTCGGATCTCCGCCCGATCCGATGACGGACGCCGATCGCACTTTCGAGCTCATTCGGAGGATCAAGCGAGTGAATCCCGCGACCGAGATCGTGCTCTACATGTATACGCCGGTGGCGTTCGAGGGAACGCTCTACCGGGACGCACGGGAACGAGGGTTCGCTTTTCCGGAAACGCTCGAGGAGTGGGCCTCGGATGAGTGGCGCGAGCTCTCGATGCGACGGGGCGACCGTCTTCCGTGGATTTCACCAAACGTCAGGCGACGGGTTCGCAACTTCGAGCGCGTTCTCAACGCTTTCTATCCGACGACCACCGATCGACGGCTCACGCGATCTCGCCGTGCCATGCTGAGAGCGATCAGCTCGTGGCGTTACCGTTTCCAAATCTACCGGGCGCCGTACGAGCTTCGCGCGCTCCATCGGCTGTGGAGATATCAGCGTCCCGAGACGACGGGTTTCTAAAGGTGTTCCTTCGCCGGCGGCGCACTCTCGACCCGCAGGCAGCCTACGCCCTCTGGGCCGACACCTACCCTCCCTTCGCCCACAACGCGCTCATGGAGGCGGAGCAGGCCGCCATGGAGAGAATGCTTCGCCCACTCAGGGCGGGCCGCGCGCTCGATGTCGGCACCGGCTCGGGCCGCTACCTTCGCCTTCTCTCCCGCTCGGGTGCTCGAATGATCGTGGGGCTCGACCTCTCGGCAGCCATGCTCCAGCGCGCTCGAGACTCCGGAATGCCGTTGGTCCGGGCCGACGCCCGGCGACCGCCGGTCGCATCCCGATCTTTGGATCTCGTCGTGGCATCGCTCATGGTGGGAGACATCGACGACCTCGCCGCCTGGACTCGCGAGATGTCGAGCGCACTCCGACCGGGGGGCTCTCTCCTGTACTCGGATTTCCATCCGTCGTGGGTGGAGGCGGGCTGGCGACGGACTTTCGAGACGCGCGATGGCCGATCGTGGATCGTGCCCTACAGCCCTCACAGCCTCGACGAGCATCGGTTTTCCGTTACTCGAGCGGGACTCGAGATCGTCCACATGGAGGAGCCGATGTGGAAGGAGCGGCCGGTGCTGGTCGTCGTACAGGCGGTGAAGAAATAGACCCGTGTGGCGGAGCGCCGTCTGTATCACCAACGCACGAGTCGTCGCCGAGGGGCAGCTTTCGTCCTCGATCCGCTTTTCGTCTCGCGTTCTCGAGATTGGCGCTCCGCCGCGGCCAGGCGACGTCGTCGTCGACGTCGACGGCGCCTTCGTCCTCCCCGGTCTCGTCAACGCACACGATCACCTCGAGCTGAACCATTTCGGCCGACTGAAGTTTCGTCCGACCTACCAGAGCGCGTCCGAATGGGTCGAGGACATGCGGCCCAGGCTTCGAGAAGATCCAGGAATCCGAGAAGGCCGAGAGCTGACGCTCTCCGATCGTCTGTTGATCGGAGGGCTCAAGAATCTTCTTTCCGGCGTCACCACCGTGGCCCACCACAACCCGTTGTATCGAGAGCTCCGCCGGGGGTTCCCCATTCGCGTCGTGCGGCGATACGGGTGGGCCCACTCTTTTTTCCTCGAAGGTCGACCGGTCGGAGCCAACGGCGAGCTGGCCGCTGCGGTGAAACACGCCTATCGGGCCACGCCTTCGGAAGCGCCGTTCCTCGTTCACGTCGCCGAAGGAATCGATCGTCGCTCCC
>DASPGQ010000148.1 GCA_035620555.1 Vicinamibacteria bacterium | reverse complement strand
ATGCTGGAAACCGAGAAACCCCTCGTCGTTGCCCGAAGCAGGCTCGAGGAGAATGGCACCTGCGCCGTCTCCGAAGATGACACAGGTGGCGCGGTCCTTGTAATTGATGATGCTGCTCATGACGTCCGCGCCGATGACCAGGACCCGCTCATGCGCTCCCGTCTCGATGAACTGGGCCGCCACCGAGACCGAGTACAGGAAGCCACAGCAGGCCGCCGAGAGGTCGAATCCCCACGCGTGGCGGGCGCCGAGCTTGTCCTGTACGAGGCAGGCGGTCGAAGGGAACAACATGTCAGGGGTGATGGTCCCGACGATGATGAGCTCCACGTCATCCGCGGCAATACCGCGACGATCGAGCGCCTCTTGAGCGGCGGCCGCTGCGAGCTCCGAAGTGCCGGTTCCGCTATCGACGAGTCGACGCTCTCGGATCCCCGTACGGTCGATGATCCACTGGTCCGAGGTATCCACCATCTCTTCGAGGTCGCGGTTCGAGAGAATCCGGTCGGGGAGGAACCGGCCTACCGAGGTGATCGTGGCGCGTCGTTTCATGGTCGCCCATCCTACGCTCAGCCTCGGGTGCCGATCAATCGGGTCTCATTGTTGAGGGCCCGGCCGCGACGGCGTAATATCTAGGGCTCCACCCAACCGGTTGAAAGGAGGTAGGATAGCAATCTTGGCCAAGGCGGCAGCCTTTTACGATCTGGACGGTACGCTCATTCGCACGAACCTGGTGCATGCGTTTGCCTTCTATGCCCGGAACGATCAAGGCATCCTGAGAAGCGTCGCCCAGACGGCGAAGACGGTGCTCGGAATTCCGGTGTTTGCCGCCGCCGACGTCTACAGTCGGAAGGTGTTCAACGACATTTTCTTCAAGTGGTACAAAGGGCAATCCGAGGACCGACTGCGATTCCTCGCCCAGGACCTCTTCGACCAGGTCATCCGCCCCGGGATTTATCCGGGCGCCCTCGAGCTTCTCGCAAAGTCGCGGGAAATGGGTCTTCGGCAGGTCGTCGTAACCGGCGCGCTCGACTTGAGTATCGCTCCCCTCCTGGAGTACATGGGTATCACCGATTATGTGGCCAACCGCCTGGAGTTCGAAAGCGGTCGGGCAACGGGTCGCCTGAAGCCCCCGGTGATGGCCAGCGCTACCAAGGCTTCCTGGATCCGCCGCTACGCCGAGCGTGAAGGCTTGTCGTTGAACGACTGTTACGCTTACGCCGACAGCATGAGCGACCTGCCGATGCTTTCCGTCGTCGGACATCCCACGGCGACCAACCCCGACGTCCGTCTGCGAAGCACGGCACTTCGTCACGACTGGCCGATCGTGAGCCTGAGGTAGTCAAGGAGGAACCGAATCCGATGCCTGTTCTTAGGCGAAAACTCGACCCGGCGACAGTCACCATCGACACCGATTCGGCACCGCGGGTCATCCACTTTGGCGAGGATTTCTGGGAGGAGGATCTCCCCACCGGCACTCGGGTCATCTATCCCAAGCCGCCCATTCAAGGCCTTCCCAACCCGAGAGGCGCCATCCGATACGCCTTAAACCACCCGTTGGGCACGGATCCCCTTCACGCCCAACTCCGCCCGGGGATGCGCGTCACGATCGCGCTCGACGACATCAGTCTGCCACTCCCGCCGATGGCGACCCCGGACATCCGTCAAACGGCGCTTCAGATCGTGCTCGAGATGCTCTCCGATCACGGCATCGAGGACATCCACATCGTGGTGGCGAACTCGCTTCACCGGAAGATGTCGGAGAGCGAGATGCGTCGCATGGTGGGAAGCGAAATCCACCAGGCGTTCTACCCGGGCCGTTACTACTGCCACGACGCCGAGGATCCCGATGGGCTGACGAGCCTGGGGGAAACGGCACACCACGAGCATTTGCGGATCAACCGCCGCGCCGCGGAGAGCGACCTCGTCATCTACATCAATATCAATCTCGTGCCGATGGACGGAGGACACAAGTCGGTCACCGTGGGACTGTGCGACTATCGGAGTCTAACTTACCACCACGAGCCGCAGACGATCATCGACTCGGACGGTTATATGGACCCGGAACGCTCCGAGCTCAACCACAAATGCGTGCGGATGGGCAGGCTCGTCGACGAGCACCTGAACGTCTTTCATATCGAGACCGTTCTCAACAACCGAATGTATCGGGACGAGCTCGACTTTCTCGGGAAGAACGAAGACGATTTCACCGAGCTCGATCGTCTCAAGCTGCGCGCGACGCGCTTCGCGACCGAGAAGCTGCCCCGGGAGGCCAAACGAGCCTTCTTCCACCGGATTCCCGCCGCCTACGAGCTCATCGGCTGCTACGCGGGGAAGACCGACCCGGTTCACGCGAAGACGCTGGAGCGCTCGTTCGAGCAGTACGCCGTCAAGGTCAAAGGACAGTGCGATATCCTCATCGTGGGCGTTCCCTACATCTCGCCCTATAACGTCAACTCCATCTTGAACCCGCTGCTCGTCCAGGTCATGGGGCCAGGCTACTTCTTCAACCTCTACCGGGGAAAACCTCTGGTGCGCAAAGGTGGCGTCTTGATTCTGTGTCATCCCTGTTACGACGATTTCGACCCTGAGCGCCATCCGAGCTACATCGAGTTCTTCCATCGCCTGTTGCCCGAGACCAGAGATGCATTCGTGCTGCGGGAGAAGTACGAGGAGGAGTTCGCGATGAACCCCAGCTACATCGCGATGTACCGCCGAGGGACGGCCTACCATGGGGCCCACCCGTTCTTCATGTGGTACTGGGGGGAGAACGGGCGGCGTCACGTCAGCAAGATCATCGCCGCCGGCGCCGAGAACCAGCACGTTCCCGAGCTCCTCGGGTGGGAGCGAGCCGACAGCCTGCCCGAGGCCATCGCCGACGCCCGGAGCCATTTGGGCCGAAGTGCCGAGATCACGATGTTGCATCTTCCTCCTATCGTGATTCCCCACGTGGAGTAGCGCCGTGGATCCGTTGGACCCCAATAAGATCCTCGAGGACCGCCGGATCTTCCTTCTCGGCGGAACCGGCTTTCTCGGAAAGGTCTGCCTGAGTCTGCTGCTCGACCGTTTTCCCGGCATCGGGCGGATCTATCTGATGGTGCGCGCGAGCTCCGAAGCGGAGAGCGAGGCTCGCTTCTGGGAGACCATCGTGCCTTCTCCGGCTCTCGAGCCGTTGAGGAAGCGCTATGGAGACGGGTTGATGGACTTCCTCCGTGCCAAGATCGTCGTGGTCGGAGGCGACATCACCCACGACAACCTGGGGCTCGGAGCGGCCCGAGCCCAGGCGGTGGCCGAGGATATCGATCTTCTCGTCAACTCCTCGGGGCGGGTGACGTTCAACCCGCCCCTCGAAGCGGCACTCAAGACGAATGTCACGGGAACGCTCAATACCCTGGCCTTTGCAAAACGAATGAAACGCCCCGCGCTCGTTCACGTGAGCACCTGTTTCGTGGCGGGGAATCGCTCAGGTGAGGTTTGGGAGAACGAGCCCCTGGTCGGTTACTTCCCCCGCAAGACCGAGGAGACGACCGACTTCTCCGTCGACAAGGAGATCGACGATTGCGAACGACTCGCCGCCCGCGTCAGGGACGAGTCCCGCGACAAATCGCTCGCCGACCGATTTCGCGAGCTTGCCAGGAGGCGCTTTCTCGAGGAGGGGCGGGATCCCGGCGACGCCCCGTCGCTCGCGCTCGCCATCGCTCGCGAGCGCAAGAACTGGATCCGCTCTCGGTTGACCGAGCTCGGGATCCAGAAGGCCCAGGATTGGGGGTGGCCAAACATCTATACGTATACGAAGAGCCTCGGCGAGCAGCTCGTGGCCGCGGAAGAGGGCGTCCGGCGCGCCATCATCCGGCCCTCCATCGTCGAGAGCGCGGTCGAGTACCCCTTCCCCGGATGGAACGAGGGATTCACCACCACGGCGCCTTTGGTTCGCATGGCGATGCGCGGCCAGAACCTCTTCCCGGTCAAAACCGACGTGATCCTGGACGTCATCCCGGTCGACATGGCCGCCGCCGCGGTAATCGGAGTGAGCGCTCTCGCGATGGTCGAAGAGCCCGAGCTCGTCTATCAGGTTTCGTCAGGGGACTGCAATCCTTCGAGGCTCGGCCGCCTCGTCGATCTTCTGGGTCTGTACAAGCGTCGACACTTTCAGCAGAAGACGTCGGGAAGCGGGTTGCTGAACCGGATCGCCTCCCGCATGGAGGCTCAGGCGGTAAAGCCCGAGAGCTTCGAGAAATACTCGCTCCCCCTCCTTCACAAGGCGACCAAGAGACTTTCCCGCTCGCTCGCAAGAGTTTCGTCGCGCCAGGTGGGTCCGCTCGCGCCGCTTCTCGATCAGGCGAAAGAAGCGATCGACGGCTTCGAGGCGTTTACCCGCGAAGGCGAAGAGCACTATCAGACTTTCCGGCCCTTTATCGTCGACAACAACTACGTCTTTCGCGCCGACAATACCCGGGGGTTGTTCCGGCGGTTCACCGACCGTTCGCTGGTGTTCGAGCCCGAGAAGATCGACTGGTACCGCTATTGGCTGGACGTCCATCTTCCCGGTCTGGAGAAGTGGGTATTTCCCCGGCTCGACGAGTCAGAGAAGAAGGTCAAACGGGTTTACACCTATCGAAGCCTGGTCGAGCTGTTCGATGCCGCCACGAAGAATCATGCCGGCCGGGTGGCGATGCGCATGGAGCGGGGAGGCCGAGAGGAGCGCTACACCTACGCGGATTTCCGGGAGTGCACCTTGCGCGCCGCGGCCTTTTTCAAAAGCCACGGCATCGAGGGAGGCAGGCGTGTGGCCTTGCTCTCGGAGAATTGCCCGGAGTGGGGCATGGTCTATTTCGGCATCGTCCGAACCGGCGCCGGCGTCATCCCGCTCGAAAAGGAGATCAATTCCGACGAGATCGTCCGTCTGCTGGAGATGGGAGAGGCGAGCGGCATCGTGCTCAGCGAGGAGCTCCTTTCCAAACATAGGGGCCTTGCGTCACGCCTCGCCGCGAATGGCGCGCCGGTTCGAGTCTGGAGCTTCGAGGACGTCTTCGCGCTCACCGACGAGATGACGGAGCAGAAGTGGGTGGCGTCGCTTCCAGAAACCGTGGCGCCATCGACCGTCGCCTCGGTCATCTATACGTCGGGGACGACCGGCAAACCAAAGGGGGTGATGCTGACGCATCGCAACCTCGTCAGTCTCGTGGCGAAGCTCCTATCGATCTTCGACATCGGTCACGACGATGGCATGTTGAGCGTCCTCCCCCTTCACCACTCGTTCGAGTTCTCCGCCGGATTTCTCCTTCCGCTCTCCCGCGGGGCGGCGATCACCTACCTGGCCGAAGTCAATGGCGACAACGTGAACCGTGCCCTGAAGAAGGGCCAGGTCACCTGCATCGTGGGCGTTCCCGCACTCTGGGATCTCCTCAAGCGGCGGATTCTCGGACGGTTCGAGGATCGCTCCGAGTCGGTCGCGGATCTCGTGAACGCGCTGATCGACGCGAACTACCTGCTTCGTGAGGAGGCACCGCTCAACTTCGGGCCGCTTCTTTTTCTGCCCATCCACCTGGCCTTCGGAGGGCGTATTCGCTACCTCATCAGCGGGGGGTCGGCGCTGCGACCGTCGACCCTGAAGACGTTCCGGGGCCTCGGCTTCGATCTGTTCGAAGGCTATGGACTCACCGAGGCGTCGCCGGTTCTCGCGGTGACTCGCCCCGATGAGAAGACGGTTCTGGGAAGCGTCGGCAAAGCTCTTCCCGGAATCGAGATTCGGATTCACGACCCGGATCGACGCGGCGTCGGTGAGGTCATCGCTCGGGGACCCAACATCATGGCTGGCTATTTCGGAAACGAGGAAAGCACCCGAGAGGCTCTGAGGGGCGGATGGCTCTACACCGGAGATCTTGGGCGGATCGACGACGAGGGGAACCTGTTCATCGTCGGTCGCTCCAAGGAGATCATCATCGACCAGAACGGCAAGAACGTCTATCCCGACGAGCTGGAAGAGCTCTATCGAAACGCCGATCTAATCAAGGAGATTGCCGTTCTCGGCTTTCCCGACGGCGTTGCCGAACGGGTTGCCGCCGTCGTGGTTCCCAATCGTGACGGCTCGGGATCTGAAGAGGTCGCCCGCCGAATCGACGAGCACATCCAGGCGATATCGGGGAAGCTCCCGCTATACAAGCGCATCAAGATCTACGAGCTGAGAGACGAGGAGCTCCCCAAGACGGCGACGCGGAAGGTCAAGAAACGAGAGCTGCTCGACTGGCTTCGGAAGAAACGTCGCGCCGAGGAGAGAGAGGCTCTCGCCGCCGAGGCGGACAAGGAGTGGCTTCTGGAGCTGGTGGCCCGTATCGCCGAAAAACCGCGGGAAGCGGTCACGTTCGAGAGCGGTCTGGATGAGCTCGGCTTCGACAGCCTCATGTACAACGAGCTCGCCGCCGCGATCGAGTCGAGAACGGGTGACAGCCTGTCGCCCGACGTGCTGATGTCTCTCACTGGGATTCGAGAGCTCGCCGAAAGCGTGAGGCGGCAAGGCGTCGACGATGTCGAGGTCCACTCCCGGCCGAAGGACAAGAACCTTTCCGCCTCCGAGAAGGTCGAGCTGCCCGCGATTCTCCAGCAGGTCGGTCGCAAGGGGCTCTCCGCGGTGCAGCACTGGTTCTACTTCGACTACCTGGAGCCTGCGATTCGCGGTCAGGCGAACATCCCCGCGCACACGCATTTTCTCGTCGTGGCCAACCACGCGTCCCACCTGGACATGGGCCTGGTGAAGATGGCCCTGGGAGAAGCGGGAGAAAACCTCGTTGCCCTCGCGGCGGCCGATTATTTCTTCGACAACCGAGTCAAGCGCACGTTCTTCGAGAACTTCACGAATCTCGTACCGATGGAGAGGAAGGGCTCGTTGAGGAAGTCTCTGGAATGGGCGTTCGAGCTGCTCGAGCGGGGCTACAACCTGCTCATCTTTCCCGAGGGCACGCGGTCTCGCACCGGTGAGCTGCAGAGCTTCCAGAGAGGTCTCGGCCACCTCGTGCTGCGAGCCCGGGTGGGCGTCCTCCCCCTCTATCTCTCGACCTTCCGCGCTCTGCCTCCTGGGGCCTGGTATCCGCAATCGCGGGAAGTGAGCGCAAGCATCGGGCCCTTCCTGACCTACGAGCGGTTGGAGCGCGTTGCCGAGGGCCTTCCCCGCTCCGACGCCGAGCGGGCGGTGACCCGTCTCGTGCAGCGGATCGTCGAGCGGCTCCGAGACGGAACCCCCATCGACCTCGAGAGCGAGATTTCCGAGGCTCGGGGTAACGTTTCGCAGGAGCGCAAGACACGCCAGCCCGTCGTCGTCGGTGAGACCGACGAAGGCCGTTAGCCGGTGAAGAACACTCTCGTCACGGGTGCGACGGGCTTTCTGGGTACGCATCTTCTAGAGCGCTTGAGAGAAGAGGGTGCCAACGTCCGGGTTCTGTCGAGGTCGGACGAGGTGGAGGGCGTGGAAACGGTTCGGGGCTCGGTGGAAGACGAATCCGCCGTCGCACGGGCCCTCGAAAACGTCGATCGTGTTTACCACCTGGCGGGAAAGGTTTCCCGCAACCGGGACGACGCCCGCGAAATGTATCGACTCCACGTCGAGGCCACGGCCCTTCTGTGCCGGCTCGCCAAAGCGAAGGGTGTAGAGCGTATCGTCCTCGCCTCGACCAGCGGCACGATCGCGGTTTCGGATTCGCCCGATTCGATAGCCGACGAGACCGCTAGACCCCCCCTCGAATGGATCGGCAAGTGGCCGTACTACACGAGCAAGCTCTACCAAGAACAGACGGCCCTCCGTGAGTGCGAGGGCGGCCCGGAGCTCGTCATCTTGAATCCGAGCCTTCTCCTCGGACCGGGCGACAAGAGGCTCTCCTCTACCGAGGACATTCTCAAGTTCGTCGCCGGGGATATCCCCGTCGTGCCTCCTGGCGGCATCAACTTCGTCGACGTTCGAGACGTCGCCGCGGCCTTCGTGGCCGCGATGTCGATGGGCCGCGCTTCCGAGCGTTATCTTCTCGGCGGGCCCAACTGGAGTTTCGGCACGTTTTTCGAGAAGCTCGAGCGCATCAGCCACGTCAGAGGGCCTCGCCTTCGGCTCCCCGAGCCCGTCTATGCGTTCGCGGGCAAGGCAGCCGACGCCTTGTTTCGAAAGCTCGATCGGACGCCCCCGGTGGACCGCGTCAGTGTCGAGATGGGCGAGCGGTTCTGGTACCTGGACTGCTCCAAAGCCCAGCGGGAGCTGGACTTTCGGGCGCGCGACCCCTACGAGACGCTCTTCGATACCGTCTCCTTCGTCAAGAAGGAGTTTCTGGGCGAGAACCTCCTGCCGCGCCGCGACGGAGCGCGCCGCTAGTCATGGATTCCACGGATTGGCCGGGCGGGTGAGAACCCGGAGCTTCCTCGGCTCGACCTCGAAGCTGGCCGGGAGGCGGTAGCCCGACTCTCCGTCGATCTCGAGGGGCACGTCTCCCGCGACCGGCCATGCGTCGAGCCGGTCCAACCGGCCGTGCTCCACCTCAGCCAGGCCCTGGTGCGCGCCCCAGTAGAGAAGAGGCGCGCGGGTCAGGAGCTTTCTGACGGGGAGCTTCTTGACGACCACGACGTCGAGACGTCCGTCGTCGAGGTGAGCCTCCGGGGCCATCTCCATGCCGCCTCCGAAGAACCGTCCGTTGTGAAGCGATACCGTGGTGATCGAGAGCCGGCGCCGGGTACGTCCATCCAGGGAAAGCTCCACCGCCGGGGGTTGGAACGCGAGCGCGGCCGCGACCGTCCCCCGCAGGTAGCCGCGACCTGCACCGTTGACGAGAGCAGCGACTTCGGCGCTCAGACCGAACGACGTCGCATTCACGAACCGACGCACCATACCGTCAGCGAAAGTCACGCGCCCGACATCGATCGCGATCGCGCGGCCGCAGCGCAGGAGCCGCACGGCGTCGCCGAGCCGATTCGGCAAGCCCAGGGAGCGAGCCAGGTCGGATCCCGTGCCGTGAGGGAGAATTCCGATCGTGCACTCGTGGCCCGACGTCACGATCCCCGAGGCGACCTCGGAGATCGTCCCATCGCCGCCGAATGCCACCACGAGACCGTAGCCCGCCTCGCCCGCGTTCCGGGCAAGCGCGGTCGCGTGCCCCGGACATTCGGTGAACCGGTGCTCGAAGGGACCGAAGTGGCTTCGGAGAGCCGTGGCCACGTGTGGCCAGTCGCGCCCTCCGGCGCCGCCGCGACTGGCGGGATTCACGATGACGAGAGGGAGGCTCCGAGCAGCCAAGAGGTCGAAGATGATACCAGTTTTGTGATAAGTTGCGCATCGAGCGGGGAACCACCGTGGGCGTCAAGGAAAGCACTCTTCAACAGCCGCCTGGCTGGCGGGAGATCCTCCGTGCGGCAGCCGTAGCGGCATCGAAGCTCGTGGCGGGCGTTTTTGGCTTCGCCAGGGACGGCATCGCCCGGGGCATCATTCGGATTGGCATCCCGGCGAACGCAGTGACCTTGGCTGGGCCGGTGGTGGTTTCCCTTCTCTTCAGGCCCCTTTTTCTCGGGACCCAGTGGCTTGCGGGACTCGTGCTCATCGCGGCGGGTGCGTTCGACATGCTCGACGGAGCCGTGGCACGCATCTCGAGAAGATCGACGAAGTTCGGCGGCTTCCTGGACTCGGTGACCGACCGCTATACCGATTTCTTGATGCTCTTCGGCATCCTCGTCTATCTCTTGCGTCACATCCACGGACCGGGGCGCACGCTCTATCTCATCCTCTTCGGATTCACGGTCGTGGGGACCGCGACCACGTCTTACATTCGGGCCCGGGCCGAGAACGTCATTCCCGAATGCAAGGTCGGGTTCATGGAGCGGGCGGAGAGAACCGTCACGATCATCATCGGCTTACTGGCGAGCAACGTTCACATTACGCTCTGGATTCTCGCCATTTTCACGAACCTCATCAGCATCCAGAGAATCTTCTACGCCCGGATGGTGCTGAACGACCGTGAGCCGAAGAGCCTGTTCTGGCTCTGGAGATACCCGCGTCTTACGGCGCCACACTTCACGCTCTGCGCGGCTTTGATACTCTTTCTCATCATCGGCCACTTGTTCATTCCGCGCCCGTAAGGCAGTGAGCACGCGACAATCCTTTTCTCGAGAGTGCTTGTAGGCGATTGAGCAACGAGACGCCGAAAGAGCCCACCGTCCTGCACAACATGACCCATTGCCCCTCGACCTCAGCAAAAGACCGCTAGCGAGACTCCGCCTCGAACGGTCCAGTCGGGAGTCTCGGTCGACGCTGATCCCCAGGAAAACCTGTCCCATCCATTGAGATCTTCACGGCATTGGCGCAGCTAGAACTGCCTTTCAAATTCCGGACTTTCAACGCCGCGGAACTCGCCCCGTGTTATTTTGGAGATCTCCGGGGGCCGGAAACGACCCCTAGATTCGGCTGAGGAATCGGACAAAGAAAGGGCGGCGATAACCGCCCTTTCCCGGTTGGGAAGAGGTGCTTACTTCAGGGTGCTAGCCCAGCGGCGATCTTGTGGAAGGTCGAATTCGAGACCTCGAAAGTCTTCACTTCTGGGGTTCCCTCAACCAACTTCGACAGGGTCTTCAGTACTCCAGGGTACGCAGCGCGCTGGTATTCCTCCGCGTTCTCCCTGTCGTTCCAAAAACTGATCCCGGTGACTTCCGACCGCTCGGGAGCGAGGAAGCAAATCTCATCCCGGAACCCCTTCTGCTTGCGCAATACGGGAATGACCTCGTTCTCGAACGTGCGAGTGAATTGCGGACCGTCATCGGTCTTGAGCTTCATATTGACGATTCTAGCGTACATACAAAACCTCCTTCGGGTTTTGAGGGGCGAATCGGTCAGCTGAGCCAAATCATTTCAGATGAGCTAAACGAGCCGTCCTTTTCGTTAATCACTATAGGTTAACCAGAATGATTTGTCAATATGCCGAACCGCTTCAATTGGTGGAAAATCGAACCCCCCCTGGAGTCTCTGTACTAGTATCTAGTTCTTATATAAATGTTTATGCCCACCTACCAGGAGCGCCTCATTTACCATAAATGGTTAACTTAGTGAAAAGAACGAAAGAAGAGCGTAGCTCGATAATAGGCGGACAAGAATCAAGACGGATCGTGCAGGGCTCCTGGGCGCATGAGGAAAGACGAATACCGCTCGCCGCTAGACTCGACGTCAACGTCGCGCGAGAGCGGGCCCGGGCGGGGCGCTTTCCCCTATTGGTAGTTTCCCAACGGGACCCGGGAGTGGCCGGCTGGACGGACTCCGTTCTCCGAGGTTAGAATAGAATATTCTTTCACTCTCATCTTGTGCGATGAGTGATGACGCCTAGCAATCGCTCGAAGCGCGGTAAGAAGGGCCCTGCCCGGACGGCCGGAGCGTGGCCGGCGGTCGAAGAGGCGATCCGGGGCGTCCGGGCGGTGGTCGAAAGGTACGTGGCCGCCTGGACCCAGGAGCTCGAAGCCACCGGTGCGGCCCTCTGCCACGACGGGACGGGGCGCAGTGGCGAGCTGATCGTTCAAACAGGCAGTCGGCTGAAGCACCTCGGAAAGGCCATGCACCTCGCCCCCGATGGGCTCGAGCGGTACCTGCGCGAGCGCCTCGATCCGCTCGCCTCTTCCCTGACGGCCTTCGAGGGCGTGGTTAGCGACCACGAGGTGGCGGAGAGGAAGCTCGCATTGGCCAACGCGGAGCTTCGTCGCCGAATCGCCGAGCGCGAGCGCCTCGAGGGCGAGCGGCGAGAGGCCGAGCAGGGGCTGCGCGAGGTGCGGGCGCGGTTCGAGAGCGCGTTCGCCAACGCCCCGATCGGAATGGCGCTCGTGGACATGGAGGGCCGATGGTTGCAGGTGAACGACGCGCTGTGCCGGATCACCGGGCACACCGCCGAAGAGTTGAAGGCGACGACGCTCGAGGCAATCACCCATCCCGAGGACCGCGATCTCGACCAGGACTCTCGGCGAAAGCTGCTCGACGGCCAGGTCACCAGCTTCCAGATCGAAAAACGCTACCGCCACGCCCGCGGCCATTATTGTTGGGTGCTGCAGACCGTCTCGCTCGTCCGCAACGATCAGGACAGAGCCCTCCACCTCGTCTCCCAGGTTCAGGACATCTCCGAGCGCAGGGAGCTTTCGGAGCGCCTCGAGTACCTGATCGATCACGACTTCCTGACGGGGCTCTTCAACCGGCGCCGTTTCGAGCTCGAGCTTTCCCGGGAAGTGGAGCGGGTCGCCCGCTACGGCGCTTCGGCCGCAGTGCTCGAGTTAGACCTGGACAACTTCAAGGACGTCAACGACGCCTTCGGCCATAAGGCGGGGGATGATTTGCTGAAGGGCGTGGCGAGCGCACTGAGGCATCGCATTCGCCAGACGGATGTCCTGGCGCGAGTTGGCGGAGACGAGTTTGCCGTGCTCCTTCCTCAGACGGATGCCGACCAGGCCCTGGTGGTGGCCGCCGGAATCGTCAAGGCCATGAGCCAGCACGTCGCGGTGCTTGGTGACCAGTCGATCCGAATCACGGCCAGCGCGGGAGTGGCCTTGTTCGACGGCCTCTCCGCGGCAGAAGTGCTGGCGTGCGCCGACCAGGCGATGTACGAAGCCAAGCGGGCGGGGCGAAATCGCTTCGCCCTGCACCAGCCGGGCAGGGGCAGCCGGAAACGGGTGTCGGCGCGGCTGGCGGACGCGGAGCGGCTCCGCACGGCGCTCGAAGAGGAACGCTTCATCCTCTACGGCCAACCGATCCTCGATCTCAGGAAAAACGAGGTCAACCAGTACGAGGTCCTGCTGCGGCTCGAGTCCGATGAAGGGGGCGAGCCGCTCCCGCCCAGCGCGTTTCTCTACGTTGCCGAGCGTTTCGGGCTGATCCAGGCCATCGACTGCTGGGTCGCGCGCCAGGCGATAAAGCTCATCGCCGAGCATGAGCGCGGCGGTCGCCGGCTCGTGCTCCATGTCAACCTCTCGGGCAAGTCGATCAGCGATCCCAACGTCGCCGCACTCACCGAGGGTGCCCTTAGCGCGGCGGAGATCGATCCGGCGCGCCTGGT
>DASPGQ010000147.1 GCA_035620555.1 Vicinamibacteria bacterium | reverse complement strand
CGCTTTGCAGGAGGCGTCGACGCTCTCCGGTGGCGAGATGCAGCGCATCGCCATCTGCCGGGCAATCGCGCGAAAGCCGAAGCTGCTTCTTGCCGACGAGCCCACGGGGAACCTCGACGACCACAGCTCCGGCCAGGTGATGGATCTCCTTGTGGAGCTGGTCGATGAACAGCGGGCTACGCTGCTCTTCGTCACCCACAGCTCCGAGCAGGCGGCGCGAGCGGACGATCGGCTCCGGCTCCACGGTGGAAAGCTCGAGCCCGCGTGATTCGCTACTTCTTTGCCGCCCTGAGAGCGCAGCTTCACGGCGGGAAAATCCTCTTCATCCTGAGCGTCACCGGTGTGGCGTTGGGGGTCGGGGCGGTCGTGTCGATCCAAATCATCAACCAGAATGCGCTGGGCGCGTTCCGGGGGAGCATGAAAGCCGTGAGCGGTGATGCCGACTTGAGCATCATCGGCACCACCGGCGCGCTCCCCGAGTTGCTCTATCCCGAGGTGCTGGCTACGGCTGGTGTCGAGGCAGCGTGGCCCATTCATCGAATCGATGTGGCGCAGGGCGACAGTTACCTCTCCATCTTGGGCTTGGATCTGTTCCTGCCGATCGACCTGCCCTGGGACGTAGAGAGAATCGAAACCACGGGCCCGTTCTCGCAGCTCGGCTGGGTGGCCGTCACCCCGGCGCTTGCTCGGGAGAAGGGTTGGGATATCGGCGACCGGTTCCCGGTCAGCGTCGGTACGCGAACGGTCGAGCTGGTCGTGGGCGGGTTTTCCGACTTTGAGCGCGCGTCACCTCTCGCGAGCCCCCGCCTGGCGGTGATGGACATCGCCCAGGCGCAATCGCTTCTGGGAACACCGGGGGAGCTCGATCAAATCGACGTGCGTATCCGGGCGGATGCCGACCACGAGGCCGTGCGTGCGGCTCTGGGCGTGCGCCTCGGCCCCGCCGCCCTGATCCAGACGGCGAACGAGCGCGAGCAGCAGGCCTCAGACCTTCTTGCGGCGTTTCGCCTGAATCTCACGGCGCTCTCGCTCATCAGTCTCTTCGTGGGCGGCTTTCTCGTCTACAGCAGCACGCAAGCGACGCTCGTTCGTCGACGAACCGAGCTCGGCCTCCTGAGATCGATCGGCGCTACACACGGACAGGTCTTCGCGCTGCTGCTCGCGGATGTCAGCGTGCTCGCGGTATCCGGGGCGGCGTTGGGACTGCCGCTGGGATATCTTGCGGCGGCGGCCAATGTCGATCGGGTGAGCGCCACGGTCTCGAATCTCTACCTGCTCGAAGAGATCCACGAGCTCCAAGTCTCGCCCTGGTTCTTCCTGCTGGCAGCCTCGATCGGGATCGCGGGCGCCCTCTTCGGTGCGTTGTTCCCCGCGCTCGAATTGGGGCGCAAGGACACGCGCGCGCTCTTGTCGGCGTTTCCGCTCCACGAGCGCGTGGGGAAGGCAGCTCCGCGGCTCTTTCTGCTGGGTGCCGCCGTGGTCGCCGCCGCCGGCGGGATCTATTCACTCGCGGGTGACCGGTGGCGCCCGGCGGGGTTCGTTCAAGCCTTCCTTCTGGTGGTCGCCGTGCCTCTGCTCACTCCTTGGCTCGTGCAACAGGCCACGCGCAGGGTCGAAGTGCGCAGGTTCGGGCTCACCTACGGCGTGAAAGGCCTCGGCAAGCAGCTCCAGACCACTCCGATCGCCATCGCCGCGGTCGCGGTCGCGATGAGCATGGTGGTCGGGGTCACGACGCTGGTCTCGAGCTTTCGAGAGACTCTCTCGATCTGGATCGACGCGACGATTCGAGCCGACGTCTACGTTTCGACCCCCTCGTGGCGGAGGGCCCGAGAAGCGGGGCTCGAGCCCTGGGTCGTGGATACGCTCCGTGGTCATCCGAGCGTGGTCCGCGTCGATCGATTGCGGGGGCTCTTGGCGTACTCGAATGGAAGAAGGTTCTCGCTTTCGGGAATCGATGTGGACGTCCCCATCGCCGGGAGATTCTCGCTCTTGGACGGAAGCGCCGAGCAGGCGGAGCGGGGACTGACCGCTGGAGGCGTTCTCGTCGGCGAGCCGCTCGCACGCAAGCTCGGGCTCTCGGTCGGCGGCGAGCTGGTCGTGGCCGGATTCGATGGCCCAATCAATCTTCCGGTCTCGGCGATCTATTACGACTATTCGAGCGAGCTCGGCTCGGCCTTCGTGTCTCTCGCCACGCTCGAAGAGCACTTCGGCGCCGGCCCCATTCAAAACGTCGCCCTCTATCTGGAGCCCGAAGCGGACGTCGACCGGGTCGTGGACGATCTGAGGCGGCGTCTGAATGGAGTTCCCCTGAACCTCACGAGCAACCGCCGCCTGCGCGAGCAGGCGTTGCGGGTCTTCGACCAGACGTTTGCGGTCACCCGCCTCCTTCGCTACATGAGTCTGGTGATCGCCGTCTGCGGGGTAACGCTGACCCTGCTCGTACTGGCCAGAGAGCGTGCGTCGGAGCTTGCGCTCTATCGTGCCTTGGGCGCGGAACGCCGGCAGATCTTCATCGTGTACCTCGGGAAGGGCCTCGGAATGGGAATCTCCGGGGTCGTTCTCGGGAGCGTCGTCGGCATCGCCTTCGCCCTCGTGCTGGTTTACGTCGTGAACCCAGCTTTCTTTGGCTGGACCATCGCGCCCTCATGGCCTTCCCGGCTTTTCCTGGAGCAAAGCCTCGTCGTGCTCGCGGCGGCCGCTGT
>DASPGQ010000146.1 GCA_035620555.1 Vicinamibacteria bacterium | reverse complement strand
CTCGGAAATGCCGCACGGATCTCCTGATACACGAGCGCGGGCTCCCGTTCGTAACGCTTGGAGAAGTGGAACGGAACGAGTCTTTCCACCGATGCGGCGGCCGCGATCTCGCCGCAGGCTCGCGCCGTCAAATGCCGGGTGGCGCGCGCCAGATGCGCATCTCGTTCGAGAAAGCTCGCCTCGCAGAAGAAAAAGCGCGCGCCCCGCGCGAAAGCCACCAGCAGCTCTCGGTTCCGCTCGCTGTCATCGAGATCGGTCGCATAGACGAGTTTTTGCCCCGATCGTTTCCGCACGAAGGTCTCGGCGAGCTCTCCCGCCGCCCTCCACCGGCCGTCGGGAAGGGCAATCGGTGTTCCTGGCTCGCCTGCGGCGAGCGCCCGTTTCAGCTCGCCGAGCCAACGCCCCGGCTCGAGGCCATGTCGAACGAGAGCTTCGGCGCGGACGTGGAACGCCCTCCGTTCTTCGAGAGCGAAGGCGAGCACGGGCACACCATGCCAGAGCTCCACCGCTCGAACGCGAAGCTCGGGCTCTTCGAGGATTACGCCGTCTTCGACCGTTCGCGACTCGAGGGTTTCGACGCCGCGCCGTCCCGCCTGGAGTCGAAACCTCCTCAGGACGCCCCTTTCGAGCTCGGAGACCTCGAAGACCGGGCCTCGGTCTCCGATGCGATCCCACAGAATGCCCCGAATCGTCCCCTCGAGATGCTCGGCGAGACCGGGCGGTCCATGGATCCGGCGGCACATCGGCGATCCGATCGATGAGCGAAGCAGCCACGAAAAACCGCCAATATGGTCGAAATGAGCGTGCGACACGAAGATGTCCGAGACCTGATGGACGATGCGTGCCGGGAGCCGTCCGGTCTCACCGAGGTCGAGCAGAAGACTTCTCCGCCGGTGCCTCAGGCGCACGTGGAGCAAAGGATCTCCAAGGATTCCGTTGACGAGATGGGCCTTCGAGCTCTGGAGCGAGAGAACGGGCGGCGTGAGGACCTCGGTTGCCCTCGTGGCGCGAGCGCGCAAATCTCCGGCGACGGGATTCTCGACTCCCGTCCTCTCACGACGTTCCGTCCGCAGACGTCCCGCGCCGTCGCGGCGCGCGTCCCTCGCCAGCAAGGACGCGATTCCGCTCGGCTCGAACGGGGCCGCACGGATCATCAATCTCGAGGCCTCGAGCTCGATCGCCTCTCCGAAAGCGACCGTCGCGCCGTCGGCGTCGACGAGCGCAACCTGGCGCCCCGGCCATGCCGAAGGCACTTCGAGGGGCGGCGGGGCACCGACCGGGCTCAGCTCGCCCACGTCCACGTCCGCGGGTCGCGCGAGAGAGAGATAATCATCCCATCGAGCCGTACGATCCCGATCCGAGCTCACCGCACCTTCGGATCGGAATACGTGCTTCGCCTCGAGCACATCTTGGAGTGCCAGGAGAAGCTCCGCGCCCGCGGCACCTCGAGCGGTGTTGGGAGCGCCGACGAGAACCGTCCTGCCCGGGGGCACGAGTCTGCGTACGGCTACCACGAGAGGCAAGCGGAAGCGCACCGCGTCGAGCGTGCAGAGCGCCTCGACCCGCTCGAGCTGCCAGGCACCACGTGAACGACGGCCGAGCGCTACCGCCCCGGGCGGCCCGAACAGAGGCGAGCCGGGGTTTGCGGAAACGACGGACACTTCTTCGAGCTCGTCGGCAAGGGCCGTCAGAAGCGCGTCGTGCCCCACGAAGATCGCGACGCCACCCGAGGCGCCGATCCGGTCGGCGACGACGGTCATTCGTCGGGGCGATGCTTCGTTTCCCGTCTTTGGCTACTCCGAAACGGGGACGAGGAGATCTCGGGGAAGGACGATTGGGGCGAACAGCACGTCGGCGCCAAACGAGATCTCCTCGATGAGCTCGAGACTCGCGGTGTCGTATATCTTCATCCCGGCGCCGACTCCGGAGACGTAGAGCTTCGTCCCGTCGCCCGATACGATCCACGACGTATTCGTCCTGCCACGCTCGATTCCTTCCTTGCGCTTGAGGATGCGGTGGCTCCGCATGTCGACGGCGACGAGATCCATGCCGCCGAGATAAGCGGTTCGGCCATCCGGCGACAGGGCGATGTGAGCCACGTTCATTCCCGGTCCGAGGTCGAAGCCGAAAAGCTGCCGGTTCCCGAGATCCAACCGAAGAACCCCCGTGGTCCCCCGGTCGAGAACGGGGTCTCGCGTCTGATAGGCCGCATAGTAGATGCCGGGATCGTTCTCGTAGAAGAGAAGACCGCCCCCCGGAGCGCCGTATCCCGGAGCGCGCTGCCGGCTCAACGAGATGACGCTCTCCACCACGTGCGAGTCGAGACCGATCTCATAGATGTCGTCGCCCATAGCGAAAAGCACATCACCCTCGGGCGACATCCTCAGCTCGGGGAAGGTCGAATAACCCACCGACTCCGGCAGCGGGAAGGTCGAGGTCACTTCCCCCGTCGAGACGTCGTAAACGAAGATTTCGACTTCCGAATCGATGAGGTATCGATCCACTTCGAATTCGACCCCCCGTCCCAGCAAATACAGCCGCTCGCCTCCGGGGCTGGCAGCGACACCGAGAATTCGCACCGGACGCCGAGAGGTGGAAAGCCTGACCGTCCCCACCACCGCGCGTCGGGCGACGTCGACGATCTCGACACCCT
>DASPGQ010000145.1 GCA_035620555.1 Vicinamibacteria bacterium | reverse complement strand
AATCCCCCGATTCACATCGTGGTCGAGAGGGGGCGCGTCGCTCTCACCGGCGCGGTCCGTTCGGAAGTCGAGAAACGAAAGGCGGAGCACATCGCTCGCTCCACCTTTGGTGTGTTCGGCGTCGACAACCGGCTCGTCGTGGGAAGCTAGCTGCGCTGACGCCATACGGAGGCTCCCACTCGACAACTCGAGGCGGAGCCTCCGCTGGTCGACCTTGGGTCGACGAGGATCCGATTCGAGCGCCGCCTCCGTCGCCTCTGCGACGGGCTACTCGTGGCGAAGCGCGGAGACGGGCTCGATGCGCATCGCCCTCATCGCTGGGACAAAGCAGGCGACGAGTGCAACGGCGAGCAGCACGAGCGGCACGACGATGAACGTCGTCGGATCCGTTGTCGTGACCCCGAACAAGAACGACCCGAGGAGACGCGTCAGGACGAGCGCGAGGACGATCCCCAGAGAAACGCCGATCCCACCGAGCAGGAGGCCCTGCGAAAGCACGAGCTTCAGGATGCGCCGGGTACCCGCTCCGAGCGCCATGCGGAGGCCGATCTCGCTCGTGCGCTCCGCCACGAAGTACGACATGACTCCATACGTCCCCACCGCTGCTAGAGCCAGGGCGAGAACGGCAAACACAACGAGGAGCAGCGTGATGAACCGGGGGCGGGTCAGCGAGTCGGCCAGAACTTCGTCCATCGTGCGCAAACCCGCCAGTGGAAGGGTCGCGTCACGGTCCCACACGACGCGTCGGGTGGTCTCGGCGACCACTCCTGGGGGAAGTGAAGACCGCAGGACGACGTTCATGCTTCTCGGGGCAAAGTCAACGGCTGCCGCCGTTTGCGGATAGAAGAAGTAGACCTCGGTACCCGTCTCCTCCTCGAGGCCCGCCTGCTTCACGTCTTTGGCGATCCCGATGATGGTAAACCAGGGCACGGAGTCGTCGGGCGGTCTGATGCGTCTACCGAGCGGATTCTGATCGGGCCAGAACACCTTGGCCATCGTCTCGTTGATGATGCAAACCGGTGACGCCGTTCCGTCGTCCGAGGAACGAAAACTGCGACCGGCGACGATCGGAATCTTCATCGTCTCGAAGTACCCCTCGGTGACGAACTGCCAGTAGTCGACGTTGAGAGGCGGACCGTCGGGCGTTGGCTTCACATCCTCGAACTGCATGTCGTTGGCGTTCAGGCGACGTCTCGGTGGGAGCCCGCTCATGGTCGTGGCGCTCTCGACACCGGGCACCGAGGAAAGACTGGAAGAAATGTCGCGAACGAAAGCGACCTGGTCGGAGCTCCGCGGATAGGCCGTCTCGGGAAGGTAGATCTCGAACGTCGACAGGCCGTCGGGCTCGAAGCCGGGATCGACCTGCTGCATCTCCCAGAAACTCCTGAGAAGGAGCCCGCAACCGATGACGAGCATGACGGCGACCGCGATCTCGGCTACCACGAGGGAGCGACGAAGGGCCTGGCGGCCCGTGGCGGCCGTCGAACGCTGCCCCCCATCCTTCAGCGAGATCCCCAGGTTTGCCGCGGAAAGGTGTAGCAAAGGTGTGATACCGAAGAGCACACCGGTGACGAGCGACACGGCGAGAGAGAACAGCAGGACATTTCCGTCGAGCAGCACCTCTGCCGCCCGTGGAATGCTGTCGGGATAGGCGGCGAACAAGAGTCGCACGCCCCAGAACGCGAACAGGACTCCAACCACGCCTCCGGCCAGAGCCAAAAGGATGCTCTCGACGAGGAACTGACGAAGCAGGACGAGCTTGCCAGCGCCTATCGCGTTTCGAACGGCGATCTCGCGCTGCCGGGATTCGGCCCGGGCGAGGAGCAGGTTCGCCACGTTCGCCGATGCTACGACCAGCACGAGGCCGACGACCGCGAGGAGCATGAGGAGCGCCGGCCTCGCTTCACCCACGACCTCGTCGCGAAGCTCGGTCAGGAACAGCGGATGGCCCTCGGGGTTTGGCGCATGCGAGCCTCCCGCCTCCTCGCGCCATCGAGACACGAGGTTTTCGATCTCGGCGCTAGCCGCTTCGAAACGTACCCCTTCTGCGAGCCGCCCGACGACGTAGTAATTGTGAGAGGCTCGTCCGGGATAGTCGTTCGGATCGAGAGCCAGGGGAATCCAAATCTCGACACGGTGATCGTCGATGTCGAAACGCGGAGGCATCACCCCGACCACCGTTCTCGAGACACCGTCGACCTCCACTCGGCGCCCGACCACTCTGGCATCGGAGCCGAAGCTCCGTTGCCAGAGCTCATGAGACAAGACGGTGACCGCTTCGACGCCGGGCAAGTCCTCGGCATCGGTGTAGACCCGACCGAGCCGCGCTTCCACTCCCAGCACATCGAAGAGGGACGCTGAGGCATAGCCAGCCGAGACCCGGATCGGCTCCTCCCCGGCCTCGAGACTGGCCTGTCCCGTGTTGTACAGCGCCAGTGACTCGAAAGATTGACTCCATTCCCGCAATTCCCGATATTCAGGCGCCGAGATCCAGAATTTGTCGAATCCCATGGTGGGGAAAGCCGAGTGCGCCATGACCAGCCGCCCCGGTGCACGGTATTCGAGTGGTTTCAACACGACGCCGTTGACGACGCTGAATATGGCGCTGTTTGCCCCGATACCCAGCGCCAGGGTCGCGATCGCGATGGCCGCATAGCCAGGATTCTTGACCAGCGTCCTCAGCGCGTAGCGTAAATCGCTCTTTAGGCTTCCCATCGACTCTCCGTTCGAACTGACTTTTTATTGCGCAGAACTCAGCCTACCCATTGGGTGCTCACATGGCAGAGACGAGATTGCGCCCGAAAAGGTTCGAGCGAAGCCCGATGTCTCGATGCGCAATAGCGCTCCGGCAGTATGTTACGCTCGACCAATCGGATGACGACGCCTCGGGTCCGCTATCGCTTCTCCGAGTTCACGCTCTCCCCGACGAGGCGTCTCCTTCTGAAGGGAAACGACGAGATTCCACTCATCCCCCGATACTTCGATCTCCTCGTCCTTCTCATCGAGCGGCGAAACGAAGCGGTCGCGAAAGAGGAGATTTTCGAGCGGGTCTGGAGCGACGTCATCGTCTCGGATGGAGCTCTGACCCAGGCGGTTCGAATCCTGAGGCGCTGCCTGGGCGACAACGCCCGTGACCCGCGATTCATTCGAACGGTCTCTCGCCATGGCTACCGGTTCGTCTGGGAAGCGGTCGTGGAAGAGCCGGAAACGGGGAAGCCGATTCCTTCGAAGCGAGTCGACGCGCCGCCTTCGAGAGATCGGGCGTTGGAAGCGGCGCTCGAGGAGCTCGCCAAGGCGGCACCTCCGACAACCGACGAGGAGGAGGAGCGACTCTTCGACGCGGCAAACGTCGTGCTCAGCTCCGCTCGCGACGCGGATCTGGTCCGGCTCAAAGGCCTGGCCCGGGCCGTGGTCCGGGACGCGCGCTGGGATCAACCCGAACGAACTCCGGTTCCGCTCTGGGGGCAGCCCGGGTTCTTTTCGGCCATCGTAGCTCTCGTCGAGCTCAGGGTCCGACGGCACGCCGCGATCGCGCGGAGGCGTTGCCTCGGCGCGATGATTGGAGGCGGTCTCTCCGGGCTCGCCGGTGGGCTCACCGGAGCGCTGCTTCTCCGCCACGGGCCTGGAGCGACCGCCGGCCCGAGCGTCCTCGTGGCGCTGCCTCTCGTTGGCCTCGCGGTGGGGGGCCTGGGGGCGCTCGGCGTCGGCTTCGGGCTCTCGTGGGCGGAGGCGCTCTTTCGGTCGAACCGAGGCCTGGCCCTCTTTATGTTCGGGGCCGCGGGCGGCGGCACGGTGGCGGCCCTTGCGCATTTCGTCGGCCTCTATACGGTCGAGGGGCTCTTCGGACGCAACCTCTCTCCCGTGGGAGGAGGCCTGGAGGGGCTGACGATGGGCGGGGCGATCGGAATGGGCTATGCGCTGGCCACGAGGATGCCCGAGGGTGGTATCGCCCGTCCGCGAGGGCGGGCCCGGCTCATCGCGGCTTTGACCGCCGGTCTCGCCGCGGCCCTTGCTGGGGCGCTTCTCGCTACGACCGGGTATCACCTGGGGGCGATGAGCCTCGATCTCATGGCGGAGAGCTTCCCTGGCTCACAGGTCAGCCTCGACCCTCTCGAGAGGCTCCTGGGCAGCTCGATGGGCGTCGCCATCAGCGCCTACGAAGGTCTCCTGTTCGGCTCGGGGCTCGTCTTGGGTCTGACGAGTCGCATTCCCCGACGAGCAGGGTGATGACAAACTCG
>DASPGQ010000144.1 GCA_035620555.1 Vicinamibacteria bacterium | reverse complement strand
TTCAAGCCGGATGGCACGGTGACTGGACACTGGTGTCGGGAACAGGCTACCGGGAGAGAGCCGATCTTGCCGATGAAGGCGGAGCCGGTGGCGGAGCCAGACCCGAGCCGGCGCTTCGCCCTCCTTGCTGAGGAGGGAGATGCCGACCCCAGCGCGGACGTTGCCGGTACGTGGCGCATGGAATTCGATCGGTACGGAATCGCCAAGGGCGTCTTCCAAGAGCAGGCCCCGGGCGTTTTGACCGGAACCATAGAGGTTCCGTCCGAATACGGAGACCTGCGTTTCCTCGCCGGGAACGTGAGGGGAGCGCGACTGCAGCTGTCGACGTTCGACGGGCAGCACGCATTCCTGCTCGAAGGCGAACTGCAGACCGATGGGGTGATGGAGGGCGCGTGGGTCAACCACTTGGTCCGGGCTCCTTTCGTCGCCCGGCGTGACGACGACTTCGAGGTTCCCGATCCGCTCGAGCGGGTTGCCTTCGTGCCCGACGAACAGCGACTGGAGCTCGAGCCGCTTCACGACTCGATATTCGACGGCAAGCCCGTGATTGTCGAGATTTTCGGCACGTGGTGTCCTAACTGCAACGATCACGCTCCCGTGCTCGTGGACCTCCATCGAAAATACCGCTCCGAGGGCCTGGAGATTCTGGGGCTCGCATATGAGTATGGAGAGGACCTGGAGTACAAGCAACGCCGCGTTCGCGAGTTCAAGAAGAAGCACGGGATCGAATGGGAGATCGTCATCACCGACGCGACGCTGGAAGACCTCGCCTCCGAAGGGCTCGCCGGGCTGAGCCCCATCGAAGGGGTTCCGGTCACGATCTTCTTGAACCGCGATCGCACCGTGCATGCCGTCTATAGCGGTTTCTCCGGCCCGGCGACGGGCGAGGCGCATTCGAAGGCGAAAGCCGAGCTGGAAAAGCTGACGGCCGAGATTCTCGAAGGGCTCTGATTTCGGGAAGACGACGCGGCGCCGTCTTTATCCCCCTGCGCCGCTTGCGCCGGATCGCGTGCATCGGGAACGCGATTTCCCTCAAAAACGGCGGTGCGCGTTTTGAAGCTGCGGTGGGCGTTTTGCACCATCAGTCCCTCCGCCCCCCAATTGACGCATCGCCGCAACTAACGTTGCTGGACGAGGATAGCCAAGCCGGGTTAGCGTGAGTCATGGCCTCGAAATTGCACTCTCGTCGGGTAGAAGATGAAAGGAGGTGATTAAAGTGCTAGGCGAGATGGTTCGATGGGATCCGAAGCGATTCGAGCCGTTCTTCAGAGATTTCGACGTGCTAGGCAAGAGATTTGGCAACTGGTTCGAACGGGAGTTCCCCGAGACCGAGATCTTCGGGGCGTGGCAGCCCATGGTCGATATCTACGACCACGCCAACGAGATCGTTCTGCAAGCGGAACTTCCTGGAATGAAGAAGGAAGAGGTCCACGTCGAGGTCGAGAACAACATGTTGACCCTGCGTGGTGAGAGGAAGCGAGAGGAGAAAGTGGAGAAAGGAGAGTTCTTTCGCAGAGAGCGCGTCTATGGCGCTTTCACCCGATCCTTCTCGTTGCCCGCCATCGTGAATGCCGAGAAGATTCAGGCCAATTACAAGGACGGTATTCTCACGGTGAGGTTGCCCAAGGTCGAGAAAGCGAAACCGAAGCAGATCGAAATCAAGGCGTAACGACTCGCTTCTCCAGAAAGGTTACCAGCCTCGAGCGACAAGTCCGGGGCTGGTTTTCTTTTTCGCTTGTATCATCCCAACCCGAGAACGGCGACACCCACCGCCACGAGCCAGAGGGCGTTGAGGTGAAAGACCGGGTCGTAGAGTTGCAGCTCGTCGGGCAGCCCCATCGTCAACGCCATGGCAGCGAGCCCGAGAAGCGCCGCTCCCACCGTGACCCAGATTGGCACCAGTCCCGACTGCCACAACCCCGCGGCCAGAACGACTTGTCCGAGCCCGAAGAATACGCGCCCGAAGCGGACGAGGCAGGTGACGTACTCGGTCGTCACCTGGAGCGAGCTCACGAAGCTCTTCGTCTCTCCCGCCGTCTTACCTTCGTTGTCCAGCGCACCCCAAGCGCCGAAGTGATAGTAAAAGGCTTGTGCCAGTGCTCCGACGAGGAGTCCGGTGGAACAGACGGCAACGGCGGGCCACACGAGGATTCGGGCGTCGGTATCGGAAAACAGGACTCCGAGCGCGACCAGCGCCATCACCGCGACGATGTGCCCGAAGAGATGAAAGCGGAAGAGCCAGATCCACCTGCGAAAGTGGAGGCGAACGCGAGCAAAATCCTCCGGCTCGAAGAACGTTCCGATGCGAGTGTGGGTCAGGGACCATCCGAGCCAGATCATGGCTGCGGCGATGACGAAGAGCCACCCGGTTACGCCAGTCGAGTATGGAGTCACGGACGCAGTATGCCAGAAAAGCCTGCCTCGGTGCTCGTCGAGGTCATCGGACCGTTTTCCGCAACCCTGTCCTGACAATGGCCACGCGAGCTCAGACCCCTTCTGCTTCGTCATGTCATAAACTAACGCTGTGAAAGTCGGTCCTTCCTGACAATGGTCCATGGGTTGAGCCTGCTCGCGTTTCTGTCGCTCCAGCCGGACGACTGCGCGTTCGTCGTACTCGGAGAGCGCGAGCCCCCCGGGGCCTTTCTCCGGCTGGTGAATCTTTATCGAGCGCACGGTGGGGGCGATGCGCTTCGAGCTCTCGAGAGTTTGGACGGTAACGAGGTTCCGGCATTCATCGAGCGGGTCAGAGAGGTTCGCCTGGTAATCCGGAGGGGATCCGGCGATACCGCGGTGCCCGAGGATCGGTGTCTGCTGGCGGCGAGTCTCCTCGTCATCGAGTCTGGGATGGAGCGGGCCGAGAGCTCCCACTGGAGCTTCGCCGATGTCCGCTTCGACGCGGGATTTCAACTGTCGTCTCTGGTCGAATCAGAGCCTCTGCGATCGGGCTTCGAGCG
>DASPGQ010000143.1 GCA_035620555.1 Vicinamibacteria bacterium | reverse complement strand
GAAGTGACCGATCTCGTGCGTGGCCACGGAGACGAAATCGAACGTGTTGGGCCTGCCGGAGGGATCGACGGACCACACGAAGAGATTGCTGAAAAAGATGTCGGATTCCACCAGCTCGCCGTTGCGCAAATTGATGATCTGGATCGTGGCGCCGAGAATGCCCGCGCCTTCGAGAGACGGGTCGGAAGTGAACGTCAGAGTGCTCATCTGATCGAAAGGCACGAAACCGGCTCCGGTGAGGCCGGCGAGCTCGAAAGAAATACTCGCCGTCTCGACGTCCTCCCAGGTCTGGAAGGAGGCCTGAATCGCTTCGACCGTGTCGTCGAGGGAAAAATCGCGCGGCTTCCGATCGTTGACGAAGTACGGCACGGGAAAGCTCGAGGTGGGCCATTTGACGGTCGCCGCTCCGCCGGAGAGAAGCTCCACCTCGATGAAGTGGTACGCAGAGGCTTTCGGCCCGATGGCGAGCACGAAGAGCAGAAACAGGGCTTGGCAACGATGGGTCATGGCTCTACCTGGAGAATTCCGCGATCCGCGCTTCGATGTCGGCCAGCCGATAGCGGTTCACCGGGTCGGCCGGCGTTCTCGAGTCCGTTCGGTAGTTCGCCAGAACGAGACCCGAGATGTCACGCTTCACGATCCTCTCGCCCGACGCATCGGCGATAATGGTGAACTTTCCGAGCGACAGCCCCATAACCGTCGGGATCCGGGCGCCCGCGCCGGAGCAGAAGAGCAGGACCTCCTCTCCCGGCTCGAAAGACGGGGCGCCGGGCATTCTGACAATGAACGGTCCGACCTGACCCCCGGGAAGCCGAATCGTCATCGATCGCGCTGCGCTTCCTCCCTTCAAGTACCGGTCCACGTCGAAGGTGGTGTACGTGTAGAGCGCGGTTCTATCGGCGTTCCAGTCCGCCCGCTGTCCCGTGACTCGTCCGACGAAGATCACGTCGGAGCGCCCGGTCATCTGCTCCAGGTTCATCGCAACCACGGTTGCGGCGCGCGCTTCGAAGCTAGCGAGCGCGGCACCGACGAGTACGAACCAGATCACACGCATCAAACGAACTCCTTGGATGGGGTCGATGAGGTCATGATAACGCGCTTTTCCCCTTTCGATTGGAGGAAGGTTAATACGGCGTCCGCCGCGCGTGCCGACGCCCCGCCCCCGCCGAGCTTCTCTCTGACTTCGTCGAGCCCGCGCATCATTTCCGTTCGGGCCGGTCCGTCATCCAGTATCCGGGTGAGTTGGGTGGCGATCGCCTCCGGCGTCATGGCATCCTGAATCAGCTCCGGCACGACTTCCCTCCCAGCCACGAGATTGACCATGGAAAAATGCGGAACTCTCACAAAGGAACGACCGAGGGCATAGCTCAATCGACCCACCCGGTAGACCACGACCATGGGAGTTCCCGAGAGTGCCGCTTCGATGGTCGCCGTGCCGGACGCGACCACGGCCGCGGTCGCGTGGATTAGACCATCGGCCGGCCTCCGATCGAGCAGGCGGACCCGATCGACGTCCTCGGCGAGCGCGTCCAACAAGACTCTCGGCGGAACGGTGGGCGCTCGACTCATGATGAATTGCAGCTCGGGTCTTCGAGTCCCGAGGAGGCGAACCACACGGCGCAGAACGGGCACGTGGAGCTCGACCTCGCTTCGTCGGCTACCCGGAAGGAGCATGACGATCGGACGTTCCGCCTTTAGCCCGAGACCGGAGCAAAACGACAGCCGGTCGAGATCGGATCGAACGAGATCGACGAGAGGATGGCCGACGTAGCGAACCTCGATCCCTTCGTCGCGGTAGAATGCCTCTTCGAAAGGGAGAATGACGAGCATCTGATCCACGATCTCGCGGATGGTGCTGAGCCGCCCTCGCCGCCAGGCCCACACCTGGGGACTCACGTAATAAAGGATGGGAATCCCGAGAGCGTGGAGCCTTTTTCCCAGACGCAAGTTGAAGCCGGAGAAGTCGACCAGGATGGCAGCGGCCGGCCTTAGCGCTCGCGCCTCGGCGAGGAGGAGTCGCATGGCTCGCTGAAGCGCGGGCAACTTGCGAAGAACTTCTACCAATCCAATGACGGAGATCTCGTCGAGATGCACGACGAGGTCCGTACCGGCGCGCTTCGCACGCTCGCCCCCCAGGCCGAAAGCTCGAAGCGCCGGCAGGCGTCGTCGAAGCTCCAGAAGAAGCTCGGAGAGGTACAGGTCGCCCGACGCCTCGCCGCAGCTAACGAGAATCGGGATTTCGTTCGACACGTTGACAGCGCTTGGCGGCCGAATATAGCATGCTCCGGCTTTCGTCTTCCTGAGCGACGCCCAAAGACGTGTCGAGCCATAAACCCAAGCTCGTCGGAACCGTCTTCAAACTCCTCGGCAAACAAGCCTCGGTTCGCGTCGATACCGGGCAGGGCCATCGAGTCTTCGACTGCCACTTGCGTGGTCGACTCTTCGACGACGAGGAGGCTGACGTCAAGACCCAGATTGCCGTCGGGGATCGCGTCGAGATCGACCCCCTGGTCGCGCTCGAGCTTCATACCCCCGACGAGACCGTTCCCGGGGTATTGCACGAGGTGCTCGAGCGCCGCACCGCCGTGGTCCGCATGGCCGGGCGTCGCAAGCCGAGGTTACAGGTACTCGCGGCGAACGTCGATCAGCTCGTGGTCGTTTCGGCCCTTCTCGAGCCTCCGTTCAAGACTGGGCTCATCGACCGGTACCTCGCCATCGCCGAGACAGCACAGATCGCCCCCGCCGTCTGTCTCAACAAGGTCGACCTCGACGACGGTGTCCTGCTCGACGAGGCGAGACAATCGCTTCGTCTGTACGCCGAGCTCGGCTATCCCCTCGTGTTCACGAGCGCAAGGAAAGGCGTTGGTCTCGAGGAGCTTCGTGCGCTGCTCACGAACAAGCGCTCGATGCTCGTCGGGCACTCGGGAGTGGGAAAGTCGAAGCTCGCTAACGCGATGGTGCCCGGCGCGAAGCTCGCGAGCGGCGAAGTGAATCGTCGAGGCCGGGGGCGCCACACCACGAGCGCGTCCACGCTTCTAGCGCTCGATTTCGGTGGAGAGCTGGTGGACACGCCCGGCGTGCGCGAGCTCTCCCTGCGGCACATCGACCGAGCCGATCTAGCCGCCGCCTTCGTAGAGTTTCGACCCCACCGCGACGCCTGCCATTTTTCCACCTGCAGCCACATCCCCGAGCCGCACTGCGGCGTCAAGAAGGCAGTCGCGGAGGGCGCCATCTCGAGAACGAGATACGAGAGCTATTGCGGTCTTTACGAGGAGCTCGGGTAGCTCCACCCCGTGCGTTCGGCTGCCAGGCCGCCCTTGGGAAGAACAGAACCAGTCAAGTAGACTGATCCTATGAAAACGTTATCGTCGAGCGAGTTCAAGGCCAAATGCCCCGCGATCCTCGATGAGGTTGCCCGCACGGGAGAGCCGGTGACTATACTCAAACGAGGAAAGCCGGTTGCTCAGCTCGTCCCGCCTGTTCCTCGGAGCGAAGGCTATCCCCAAGAGCAAATCATCGGGACTGTACGCA
>DASPGQ010000142.1 GCA_035620555.1 Vicinamibacteria bacterium | reverse complement strand
AATCCTCTGATCTCACCGTTCTTAATCGTCACGTGCTCAAGCCCCTCGCCGGACACACCCAAGTATTCGTCTCCTTCAGGGCCAATCCCCGTGATTGTGTGACCGTTTAGATCGAGCGTAACGTCATCCGCACCGATGATTAGCCCTTGCCCATCGCAGGTTAGGTCCGCGCTCAGCTTTACGCTTCGCGTGATGATATCGCCACATTGAACGTCTGCCTGCACAGCTCCAGTCATCAAAATGAGTGTCAGTGAAGCTGCGGTCGTCATTTTGCCCAAGTGAAAGCACATTGACTCCTCCTCAAATCCAACAAAGCCAGGACTTACGTTGAGGGCCTTCGGAATCGCCCAACTCGTAGCGAGCGATCCGAGTCGGTTGCCCCGCCTTCACCCTCTAATGGCGCCTAGCTTCAAACCGTTTCATCTCCCGCGATGGGTCTTGACTGGTGACGGAGGCTTTCACTTTCCGATTGGTCTGCAGGAGAGAGCACCGAGAAAGCGGGGCCGGGCTCGGCCCTGATCGCCTCGTGTGGATGGCAGCACTTGGGAGCGCGACCGGCGCCGGGACCGTTTGCGTGGGGTCGAATCCCGCAAGGTCTGCCCGGCGAAACTATCTCCGGTCGGAACCGGTGTCAACCGCGCGAGCGCCTCGGATGCTAAACTACTCGCCCGTGAAGCGCGCGTCCGTGCCGTTCTCGAAGCGCGAGCTCTCGATGCTTCGCTCTGCGGCGCGCAGACGTGAGATGACCGTCCCGGCGCTCACGAAAGACGCGATCGCCCTCGTGGTCGATGAGACGCTCGCGCAACCACGGCTCGCTCGACCCGCACGCACGCCACGCGGTCGAGGCGTACCGGCTCAGGCGCTGAGCAAGACGTCACTCCGCGAATCGCTTGCCAAGCCCTCGCCCACAAAAAGCCGGAGAGCTCCACCCATGTCGACCCTGTCGACAATTGAATTGGTCAACGGTGCAAAGGACTCGAGGGCTTGGGGACACACGAAACGAGCTCGACGACTGTCCCCAAAGCGTCCCCAGACTATTCTTTTTGAGAATATAGATATTAAAGCCAAACTCGTAACTTATTGATTTAATTGGTGCCGGGGGACAGAATTGAACCGCCGACGCAAGGATTTTTCATCCGATCAGGGCTCTGGACAGCGATCCGCGGGTGCTCGAGCTGAGGCGCGTTGTTAGACCGCACAAGCACTCAAACCGATATTCCGAACAGCACCGCAAGCAGCTCGTCGATGGTGGCAAGAGACTTGAAGCGCGCCTTCGGGATGACGCGAATCATCAGGCGCTCGGCTTTGTGCCTAGTGGCGTCACCTTTGGTGTGACGAGCAACATTGAAGGATGTAAGGTCGGGGAGCGGCTTGCCGGGCGACGAGCCGAACCAAAGGAAGGGGCCGAGATCGAGCGTGCTCGGTTCGAATACGACCCAGATGACGCACCCGCTTGGCTTCTCGCCGAGGCGAAGGTGAACTTTCTGCGACGCGGTCTTCGCCGCCCGAAAAGAACTCTTGAGCTGGATGTGGCGAATGACGCCGTTCGCTTCGACGACCAGGTCGTATCCCGCGTCGTCGACTTGCGGCTTCATGACTTCGGCCGAGATCGGGCCAGTGCACCATAGGGTTCGGCGCCGAGCGCCGACAAAGAGATGCTCGAGGATGCTCCGCAGAGAACTAAGTCAGCTGAAGGCCAGAACTAGGACGCGGCGCGGTAGTCATACCATAGCTTCCAGATTAAGCCGATGAGAAGCGCAACAAGGGCGAACCACATTGGACCAACGAACAGGAGCGGCCAGAATAGGAAGAGGGCGCCCAATCCAAAAGGAAGGATCAGGAGCCACTTGCCGATCGACCAAGGACGGCTCTCGTGAAGCTCGCCGGATCCTGAAACTCCCAATTCCGCACCACCTGGGACTCTGGGAGTGGGCATGAATGGGCCGCGATGGGGCACGAACGTCGTTCGTTCCTTTCTTCCAGAGGGAAGCTTTCTCCAACGATTACGCCGCCGCCTATAGCTCACTTTTTCAGTATACGGTGCCTTACGTTGACATGTTGGCGGTTACACGAGGGCTCAGAGTGATAGGTGCCCGCAGAAGGGAGCACCCCCGACGCGGTCACGAGCCCGAAGCCTATGATTTTCGCGTTTCGTCATGAAAGCGCGAGACGCGATATTTTCGGCGCGAGTTGTTTTCGGGGGATGCTGAGATATGGCCCGGGCTCTCGGATGCGCTCATAGAGGCGCTGAGCGCGTCGTCTTGCGGTTAGACATGATCTATATACATCGTCTTGGTCGATTCAGGGGTAGAATGTCGGATGCGAGAAGTCCGTGAGCAAGTCTAGTGTTCTCGAAAAATTGAGGAAACCCCCGATAGCCGAGGTTGTATGCGGGATCTACTTTGACGAGATCACTGAACTTGACCCAGTGGCCGTGGGGGCGTACTGGGGTCACCGTCGCGATGAATTTCCCAAACGTCAGCTCCATCCAGCCGTCTTCGCTCCCGCAGTCCCGCAACAGGTATCGATTGGGACGGGTCTCCCTCGACTTCGCACATGGCTGATTTCCCGGGATGACTCATACGTCATCCAGATACAACACGACCGTTTCTACCTCAACTGGCGCTTGCGCTCAGAGATATACCCAAGATTCTCGGCGCAGGGAGGGCTCCAGGAGCGCGTAATCGCAGAATATACGGAGTTTTCACAATTTTGCGAACGGGAATTCCAGACTGCACCAACACCGGCAGCTATCGAGCTTGGCAAGATCGACCATTTTGTTGAAGGCCGCGACTGGATTGATAAGCGCGATATGACTGAAATGTTCCCAGGGCTGAATGCCATCCTGCAGGTTGCGAAAACTGAGTCTCCCAACGTTTTAATGCATTTCAAGGAGAGTCGTGAAGGTCATCCTTTGCAAGTTTCGCTGACGACGGCAACTACCGGGGAGGGAACAGAGAAGAAGAGAATTCTCCGACTTGAGACAACGGTTATCCGTCACTGCGGCCCCTCACTCATCGATGCACGCGACTCTTTCGCCAAGGCAAATCTGGATGCTAATGAAGTTTTCGCCGCCCTAATTCCCAAGGATCAGCGGGCGATGCGTTTTCAGTCCAAGGAGAGCTGACGTAATGGGCAGAGCCTTCACAACACCAGCTGCCGACTCTGACGTTATTGCGTTGATGACTGGGGCCACTTTGTCTTCGCTGGTTGCACGCGATCGCTGGCGAGGGTTTCACCAATTTCTTTCTAAGCAACCCCAACGGGCAGCGACGGATATTTTTATCAAAAGGGAGCCAATTGTTGAAGGGACCGCTAGTGACCCTTCAGATTCTGCCAAGCTTGAGCAAGAGCAAGGCGAGGTTCCATTTCATGTCTCAGAGCTAACCCTGGAGGCCTTGGCACTCGAGGAGCCGGACGAATTCCTACAGCTTATCGCGTCAAATAAACTTGGAACTGCTGACCTCACTTTCGCCGCGGAAATCGCTGGGTCGATCACTAACTCGGTGGACGTCGTTCCCGTGCTTGTTCGGCTGCTTGAAAATCCGTCGCCCCTGGTACGCGAGGGCGCAGTTTACGGATTGTCCGAACACTTGTCATGGTCCGAGCAAGCTCGCCGAGCACTGAGACGCCATCTGACGCCGGAGCAAGAACCGTCACGCGGAGTCCGGCAGGCAGCGAAAGAGGCACTGAAGCTCATCGCATGAGTGGTGTTGAAGCAGCTTGTTCGATTTGGCAGGAGAAGGACATCGTGGGATGAGTCTGATCTCACAGTCATCATGAAGGTCGAATTCCGAACACCGGAGGGAAATTTCGACTTGCGACCATCGGTGTACGAGATTGAAGGTGAAACCGAGAATGAGCTGCGGGATTTGTTGGTTAGGATTTACACAGAACACTCTGCCAGTTTTCTGCAAAGTCCTCCTCGGGGGATACCGCCCATTGACACTAACGGCGCAAGTAGCGAGCCGCCCCAACAATCGCCTGGCATGACATTCTTCAGCTTTGCCAACTCGCGACACCGTGAGTTTGTCTTAAGCTCCGAGGACGAGCTGCGCTCGCTCGTGAGCTTGCTACGAGGTGAAATCGAAGAAAGGCGTCTCTCCGAAGTGACCCGGGACCATATGCTGACGTACGCACGTGATCAGCTTGACCGAAATGACCCAGAGTGGACAGACTTTGTGGAAAACCAAGAGAACGGGCGAAGGTGGCGACGCCTCATTGAAAGTCCTAATCGTTAAAGTATTGTGAAAGCGTTCTGATAATCTTTCAGCGGAAGTCGGCGACACCGCGGGGAATCAGCGCAAGCCATTCCGGAGATTGTCGACCGACGGTCTAAAGGATAAGCGAACCAATTTTTTCCAAGGTTCACAAGCCCGAGGACTGTCCCCAAAGCGTCTCCACGAATGCCAAATCGACAACTAATTTTGGAATCATAACTTCGTAACTCACTGACTTCATTGGTGCCGGGGGACGGAATTGAACCGCCGACGCAAGGATTTTCAGTCCTTCGCTCTACCGACTGAGCTACCCCGGCATCGATGAGTTATTGAGGTAGGCCCTGGCGCATGGAAGCGCCAGCTTAGCACAAGCGGCCTCCTGGGCGGCCAAGAAATCGGGGGCCGGCTAACCCGGCCGTTTCTTCAGCTCCACGAAGATGACCACGAGCTCCGAGCTGCTGAGATTCTCCGACTCGTGCCGCGGATCCTCGGTCCAGAAGGTCGACCCGGCGGCCCGCTGGATCTCGGCGGCTTCCCCCTGCTCGAACACATTACGCACCCGCAGGTCCGTCAGGGCGACGCCGAATCCGGGACGATGCTGGTGGAGAGGCGTTTTCCATCCCGGTGGATACCGGAACCGAACGACGCGGACTCGATCGTTCTCGAACAAAACGATGTGATGGTCGGGATCGACCCCGACGGCGTCCAGCTCCGGGGCGGGCAGTTCCCCACCCTCGAGATCCTGCAGCTCGATCGAGAGGTTTTCCACGATGCCACCCTTCACCACGCCTTGATGGGTCGTCGCATCGCCCCAGCTCGTGGTTCCCGCGACCAGCTGGGTCTCGACCGGCTCTCCGCCCCGCGGCGTCAGCTCGACCTGCGCGTCCCTCAGGTAAACCGAGACCCGGGGACGATGCGAATGCATCGCGCCCCCTTCTCCCGCGGCGAGATTCTCGCGGAGCACCCGTACGTAGTCGTTCTCGAACTCGAGCGCATAGTGCTCGCCGTCCGCCATGACCGGATCGAGAAACGTCGCCTCTTCCTTGACTTCGACGACGTCGGCATTCGGTTGGCACGCGCCAAGCAGGCACAGCAGGACGAGGATCGTCCGGCTCGTCGCCCACCGGAAGGGAGTGGGCCGAGCCCCGAGATACGCGTCGCGCTCCATCGCCTCAGTTGCGGTTGGCACCTTCCGTCACTTTCACATCCCGTGCCCGCCCCGGCTTCGGGCGGGCGGACCCGCCGTTGCTCTCCTTGGCAGGGTCGTTTCCGTTCGTCCCCGACGGGCGGCCCGCAGGCGCGGTCTCGGATATCGGAAGGCCCAGCTCCTTGCGAAGCTGCGCTTCGATCTTGGCTGCCGTGTCAGCATGCTCGATGAGAAACGTCCTCGCGTTCTCACGACCCTGACCGATCCGCTCGTTGTCATAGGAGTACCAGGCCCCACTCTTCTCGATGATGTTGCTGGCCGCACCGAGATCGAGCAGATCGCC
>DASPGQ010000141.1 GCA_035620555.1 Vicinamibacteria bacterium | reverse complement strand
CCCCAGCACTTGCCTGGCCTTCTCCAGCAGCGCGTCCGGGTCAAATGGCTTGGTCATGTACAGGTCCGCTCCGACATCCTGTCCCTTCTGCCGGTCGAACTCCTGTCCCTTCGCGGTCAGAAGAACGATGTAGACGTCCTTGAGGCCCAGGGAGTTCTTGACGCGGTCGCATACCTCGAAGCCGCTAACCTTCGGCATCATCACGTCGAGAAAGATCAGTTTCGGCTGGTTCGCCTGGATCCGCGCCAGCGCCTCCTCTCCATTGCTCGCGGTCAAAAGCTCCACCCCTTCGTCCTCCAGCTCTTCCAGGGCCTGGTGGATGAGGGTCCGGAGATGGGGCTCGTCATCTACGATCAAGATTTTAGAACTCACGAATTCTCCCACGTGTTAGCGATTCACAGGACAGGGAACCCTGGGGGGCGGCGGCCCTATTGATAGACGAGGAACAGTACGTTCTCCAATCCCTTCTCGAAGCGCAGCGACTGGACTCCTTCGTGCCGCTGCGACATCACCGAGCTCAAGATGATGATGTCCGGCTGCATCTCGAGGGCCCGGGTGACCAGATCCTCCCCGTTCGCCTCCATCACGGTGTATCCCCGGGCCTGCAGCACTTCCGCGAGCGTCCTCGCCGCCGACGCGTCCTCGTCGACAACCAAAACCCTCTTCTTGGACGTTCCCTGCTCCAGCAGCTCGCCGACCTCCTTGAAGAGCAGGTCGGTATCGATCGGCTTGGTCAGGTAGCGGTCCACGCCGAGGCGGTAGCCCCTCTCTTTGTCCTGGACTATCGAGAGCATCACGATGGGGATGTCCATCGTCTGCGGATCGTTCTTCAGAACGGCCGCCACGTCGAACCCGTTGATCTCGGGCATCATCACATCGAGAATCACAAGGTCGGGTCGTTCTCTGCGGATCTCGGCCAGAGCCTCGCGGCCGTCGGCGGCGAGCCTCAGCCGATATCCGGCCTCGCTGAACTCCTGCCGCAGCAACTCCCGGATGTGCGGATCGTCGTCGACCGCCAGGATGGACGGCTGCCCGCCCCTGGGTTTCGGCGCGCTCACCTCGACGCGCTCGCGAAGCTGCTTGACCAGCGACTCGAGAGTGAGGGCCGCCGAGCCGGTGGCCGGCTCGGACTTGATTGGCAGGGTGAAAGAGAAGGTGCTGCCCTTGCCTGGCTCGCTCTCCACCCAGACCCGGCCCCCATGGTGCTCCACGATCTCCTTGCAGATGGGGAGGCCCAGGCCCGTCCCCTTGGGCTTGTCCGTGAGGGTGTCGCCCACCTGCTTGAACTTCTCGAACACCTTTGGCTGGTCGGCGGGAGCGATGCCCAGGCCGGTGTCGATGACGCTGACCACGATCTCGCCGTCACTCGCGACCGCCCGACAGGTTACCGAGCCCGCGGCGGTGAACTTGACCGCATTCGAGATGAGGTTGATGACCACCTGGATCAGACGGTCGCGGTCACCCGAGACCTCCGGCAGCTCCGATCCGACGTCTTTGATCAACGTAAGGCCCTTGTTCTCGAAGAGCGACGAGGTGGCCGCGGTGGCGCGATCGATGATGTCCGGCACCGTCAGCGTCTCGATGTGCCATTCCAGCTTGCCCGATTCGATCTTGGCCAGATCCAGCACGTCGTCGATGAGCTTGGTGAGGCGCTCGCCCTCGCTCACCACGACCTTGAGATTGTCGCTCACTTGCTGCATCGCCTGCCGAACGCGGTTCTCGTCGCTCTCCACGAGGGGGAAGATTCGCTCCTCCAGCCTCTTTTTGATGATCTTGGCGAAGCCGAGCACCGACGTGAGCGGCGTGCGCAGCTCGTGGCTCACCGTCGAGAGGAACGCGCTCTTGGCCGCGTCGGCCTCTTCGGCGGCCGCCCGGGCCTGCCGGGTCTCGTCGAACAAGCGGGCGTTCTCGATGGCTACGCCCACGTTGGCGGCGATGGTTGCCAGCAGGCGCATGTCCGCTTCCTGGAAGCGGCCTTCCTCCTCCGTGCTCTGCACGCTGATGACGCCGATCACTTCGTTGCCCACCGGGATCGGCACGCCGAGGTAGGACTTCGAGGGCAGTCCCGACCTCTTGATTTTGAGCTGGGCGCTGCGCTCGTCGATCTTCTCGTTGAGGAGCAGCGGCTCGCCCGAGTCGATGATGCGGGAGGTCATGCCGGTGCCGTGGGGCAGGGAGGGGAAGGTGTCTCCGTACCCGTAAGGGAAGTGGATCATGTTGGTCGCCTTGTCGAGCAGCGCCACGTAGGCGATCTGCGCCCCGAAGACCTGTCGAATTTGCTCGCCCACCAGCGGGATGAGCGCGTCGAGCTCCAGCTCCGAGGCAAGCGCCTCGCTGATGCTGTTGATCGTCGCCAGCTCGGCCGCGCGTTGCCGGATCTGGTTGTCCTGCTCCCTGAGCTGGCGGTAGCTGTACGCGTTCTCGAGGGCGATCGTGGTATAGGCGGCCAGGTTTTGAAGCAGGTTGAGGTGGTACTCGGTGTAGGCGTTCTTCCGGAAGCTCTGGACCGTGAGGACTCCCAGCACACGCTCCGGGGTCGCGAGCGGTACGTACATGAGCGACTGCGGTGGCTGCGACACCGAACCGTCCTCGAGAAGGCGGCCCGACTCCTCGTAGGCGCCGAGATAGCGACTCCACTCGCTCGCCACGTCGTTGATCAGAATCGGCTTGCGGTTGTCGATGCACCAGACGGCAAACTGGTTCTTGTCGTTGGTGTCACGCGTGTAGGGCGCGTAGCGCTTGCCTCGCTCGACTGCGAGGCCGTACTCGATTTGCTGCTTCCTCTGGTGGTAGAGGCCGACCCCGACGACGGTCGCGTCGAGGAGCTGGTTGATCCGATCGTAGAGCCGCATGGAGATCGTGTTGAAATCGAGTGACGCCGTGATCTCCTTGCCGACTTCGGAGAGGAGCTCGACGCTCTTGGAACGCTCGCTCTCCGATCGCGCCAGCTCCTCCGCCGCCTCCGCGCGGAGCTCGGTCTCTCGCAGGGCCGAACGCTCGCGCTCCTTGCCGAGAAGTCGTCTCCTCTGGACGCGGTCCACCGCGAAGACACCCGCCCCTAGGAACAGGAGATACGAGCCGTAGGCCCCCCAGGTGCGATACCAGGGCGGGAGGATGGTGAACGGGTAGACCCCCTCGCGCCCTTCGTGCCCGTAGAGGTTGCGGGCGCGAACGCGGAAGCGGAAATCTCCGAACGGCAGGTTGGTGTAGTCTCCGCGGGCGTCCTTACCCCATTCCGACCAGCCGCGGTCGAGTCCTTCGAGGAAGTGCTGGTACTCGTTGGCGGACTCGTTGTCGAAGCTGGGCGCGGCGAACTCGAAGCGCAGTGCGTTGTCCTCGTACGGGAGTCGCGGGGGAGTGGCTTCCCCTGCCGTCGTGCCCGAGAAGATCGGCGAATCGCCGTTGACCAAGACGCGCCGGATGAGCACGGGGAAATCCGCGTCGTAGTTCTTGTGCAGGCTCGAGTCGTAACGGATCAGGCCGTCCAAGCCGCCGAACCAGACGACGCCATCGGCTTCCGCGTGGACGGTCGCAATCCCAAAGCCCGCAAACCGCGAGAACGGCTTCGTCTCGACCTCGTACGTGCCGTCGGGCTGCCGGATCGCGGCCGCCGTTTCACGCCCCGCATTGATCCAGACCCGGCCATGGGTATCTTGTTGGAAGAAAGGGAAATCCCCGGTACCCAAGGGGTCGAAGGTCACCACCTTGAACGTGTCGTCGGGAGCGAACCGGCGTCCGGCCTCGTCGAAACGGTAGATCTCGTCGAGCGAGAAGAAGAATGGCTCGCCGTCGATCGGGGTCACGTTGATGGAAGTCTCTGGCAACCCTTCGGCGGCACCGAAGAGCTCTATCCTTGGATTCGGCGGGAGCGACCCGCCGGGAACGACCGCGGAGAAGTCTACCCGCACGGCGCCCCGGGTCGTGGTGCCAAGCCAGAGATTGCCGTCCTTGGTCTCGACGATGGTACGGACTTCATCGGGGATCCCAGCCACCCGCCCTTCGTCGACCCAGTTCCCCTGTCTCAGGCTCAGGGAGGCCAGGCCGTCGAAGAGGCCGACCCACACTCGGTCCGGGTCCCGCGGCGAACGGTAGAGGACGCTCGCATTGAAGGATCCGCCCACCGACAGCTTCACCGGGGTCGCGCTCTCACCCTCGATCCGGTAGACCCCGTCACCCACGGCTAGCAGCAGCTGAGACGGTCGTATCCCGTCCGGATCGTCCATCAAGAGGAACCACCAGGCCTGGGAGGACATGTCGATCCCCCTGATGGGGACGAAATCCGCGAACGACGCCGGCGAGGCTCCGCGCTGCGGGCTCTCGGACGACCGGGGACGCAGGCGATACACCCCCCGCCCGGTGGCCACGTACAGGGTCTCCTCATAACGCTGGATGGCCGTGATGGAGCGCAGGCCTGTGGCTGCCGGATCGAACACCGAGAGCGGCGAAGGCGTCTCGACCCGGGCGATTCCGCCATCGAGCCCGAGCCAGAGCCCTCCCTGACGGTCGGCGAACAGGGCATAGACGCTGTCGGTCGTCAGCCCATTGGTCGAATCAAGGAGCTGTACCAGATGCCCCTCCCGATCGAGGATCGCCAGGCCCGCACCCGTGGTGGCCAGGGCGAGCGAGCCGCTGGGCAGAACGTCTCCGCGGTAGAGGGAGCCCTTGCGAAACACCTCGTCCGCTTCGGTAGGAAAGGCGTGGGCCGAGGTGCCGTCGTGACGGAAAAGCCCCTGTGCGCGCGTGCCGATCAGGATCTGGCCGTCGTCAAAGGGCAGGATGACCGGATAGACCTCGTCCGCGAAGCGCAGCCCGTCGGGGAGCGGCTCCAGAGTGTCTCCCGAAAGCCGCATCAGGCCGGTTTCTGGTTGCCCGATATAGAGCGTACCGGCCACGACCGAGGCGCGGTGGAACCTGCTGATCGGTCTCCAGACGCGAATTTGCCCGTCCGCCCACCGGAGCAGACGCTGCTGCGACTGGAAGTACACCCCCTCGGGCGTCGCGAACGTCCGAAAGACGTCGGCAAAGGCACGGTCGTCCTCCGGCACATCGTCGAGGAGCGACACGAACTGCATCTGACCCCGGGCGTCGGGCGCGAGGTAGCCGATCTCTCCCAGGGCCCCTACGTAGATGCGACCGTCGTCGTCCTTGGCCAGAGATCGGACGACGCTCTTGTTGGGTGTCTGGATCAGGCGCCAGGAAACCCCATCGTACTCCAGCACCCCGATGCTGTTGCCGAAGTACATGACCCCCCGGTCGTCCTGTTCGATGGCCCAGTTCTGGTCCGAGGCGCGGTATTCCTTGCGGGAGTAGTTGCGGATGAAGGGTCGGCCGGCCTCGGGATGTCGCACCGGCGCCGCCTCGAGCCCGACAGCGGCGAAGACGAGCCAGGAGATCAGCAAAAGGGTGGATCGCTTCAAAGATATCGGCTCTCTTCGACCTTTCCCAAGGAGCGCAGGCGCACGAGCCACGTACGATTGGTGGTCACAGGAACCCTCCCGCTGAGTTTTCTACTCTTTTCGTGCCGGAGTCGTCAAGACCTTCTCGAACCACAGGGGACATCGTGCCGCGACGGGTGGAGCTACGCAACACCGGCTCTGCGTTCTGCCTGAAATCAGAAATCGGCTTCGAAAGCAGAAATGCGCGCGGGACTAACCTGGGTCGTTTCAAGCCCGATTCTACGACACCCTTGGGGGTTACCAAAATGAATGACGCGCAAGCGATCGAGACCGGGGCCGCGAGGCGCTACCCGATCAGAAGATTCCCCAGACCGGGGGGAAAGTGAGCAGCAACCCGAGCGCGACCAGGGCCAGCGTGGCCGCGACCACCCGCCCGCTCTCGACCTCCCGCTCGCGCCAGCGGCGGTGTAGCACGAACCAGGCGACCAGCCACACGATCGCGGCGAAGGTCGTTCGCCCGGACACGCCGCCCGCCGGACCGTACAGGCTCGGCGCCACGGACACGCCCGCCTCGTTCAGGATCACGATGAGCCCCATCGCGAACGACCCGATGCCCGCCCCGAAGATCGCGGCCAGCGCGGCCCCGTTCGTGAGACTGCCGGCACGCGTCTCCTCTCCGTTTCGCGACGACTCTGCGTTCGCGCTCATTCGGCTTTCAATCTCCGTCGCCTCACTCCAGCGGGGCGACCTTGTTGATGAACGTGCCCAGCAGCGCCGTCCATCCGACCAGGACGAACCCCACCGTGACCAGCACGGTGACCATCCTGCGAAGCGACCGGTCGTTCGCGAAAACCGCTCGGTAGCGCACGCTGACGAACGCGGCCGCCGTCGCGAGCATCGCCGCGACCCAGGGAACGTGCTCCTTCTCCTCCATGGCGAACGCGTGCAACCAGGCGGTATCCGGGTTCCCCAGCAGGAACGACCGTGGATACCTGCTCAGGTCGGTGGCGCCCTCGGGAGGCGTGGTGCGGTACGGTGGGAAGACCAGGTAAGTGCCGCCGAGCACGGCGCACCACGTCAGAACGGCGCCGAAGAGGAGCAACCGTGACAGCGAACGGCTCTGCGCGGCTGAGACTCGCGCGCCGTCGCCGGGAAGGACGCAGAGGGCGTAGAGGGCCGCCGCGAGCACCAAGAGCGCGCCCCCGCCGAAGACAAGCCCGTGCACCATCGTGAGGATGCTGCGGTCGCTGAAGAGCATCGACACTTCCTTCGGTGTTGTCGCCGCCACTCTATCCCGCCGCGGCCGCCCGTAGCAAGCTTGCCAGCGACGGAGGAACGGTTCAGGCCAATGATCGGAAGAGCTCCACATAGCTCCGGACCACATCGTCCCAGCTCGCGACGTCGGGGTTCTCCGCCTCGATGACGAAATACTCGTCCGGAGCGTGGGCACCCCCCCCGTTCCCCATGCCGAACATCCCGGCCGGAAGCCGGAGCGGAGGGCCGGTGAAGGTGACCCCGGGCCAGGAGCCCGCGAGCCGAGGCCACAAGACCGGCTCCACATCCATCTTGCGATAGGCTGCGATCTGGCCTTGGACCAGCTTCGAGTCCGGATCCGTCTCGGTGGGATCGTAGCCGCCAGACATATTCACCTCGATGTCGGAGAAGCCGTGCTTGGCCAGGTGGGCTCGCAGCAATTCCAGCGTGCCGTTAGCGGTCATGTCGGGGACGAGGCGCATGTCGATCTTGGCCACCGCGTGGTGTGGGAGAATCGTTTTTCCCCCAGGTCCCGTGTAACCGCCCACCAACCCCTGGATGTTGATCGTGGGCTGCGTTACCAGGCGCACCAGCGAGTCGTGCCACGACTCGTCCTTGAACCAGCGCTTCACACTGAGCGCCGCCTTCGCTTGCGCCTCGTTGCGCTTGGGGATGGAGGCTTCGAGGATCGCTTTCTGCCCCGCGGTCAGCGGCTTCACCTCATCGAAGAAACCCTCGACGGCCGGGGTGTGGCCGTCGGCCTCGACCAGCGTGTGCAGTGCCTGCACCAAGTGCCACGCGGGGCTGTCGAGCTGGGCGAAGAGGCTCGAGTGCACGTCGCGGCTCGGACCGCGTCCCCAGTTCTCTCCGCTCGAGACGAGCTCCAGCTCCACGATGCCCTTGGCGCCCAGGTTGACCGTCACGGAGCCGTCCAGATCCTGGTTGCCGAGAGGGATGATGATTCCCAGGGACTTCTTCAGGGCCGCCTCGACATCGGGCTTGAAGACGATTTCCTTGAAGTTCGGCGAGCCGATTTCTTCCTCGCCTTCGCAGACCAGCACCAGGTTCACCGGTGGCTTCTGACCGGCAGCCTTGAAGGCGTGCAGCGCGGCGAGGCAGGCGGTCTGCGGCCCCTTGGTGTTCGTGGCCCCACGCCCCACCATGATCTTGCCGAAGCCGGGCTTGTCCACCAGGCGTGCCTCGAGCGGGGGCGAGGACCACTCGGCGGGATCGAACTGCTTGACGTCGTACATGAAGTAGATCGCGAGCGTGTTGGCCGCTCCGGAATCGAGCGTGGCGAAAACGCCCGGTTTGCCTTTTGTGGGCACCATCTCAACGTGCTGGAAACCCGCGTCGCGGGCGAGCTGGGTCATGTACTCCGCGCCCTCGGGATAGTTGAGATCCTCGGCGGCGATGGAGGGAAGCGCGATCCACTGCTGGAGCATCTTGATGGTGGCATCGTGCTGCGCCGCGATCTGCGCCACGACCGGATCCTCCTGCGGTGGGAGGAGGAACGCTGCCGCATGGCGTCCTCCCATCGCGACGAAGGCGGTGCCTACGGCCGCGCCCTGAAGGAACTCACGGCGGTGGATGTCTCGGTGTCGGACGTTGCTCTCATCGTCTGCTTTGTTCACCATGTCGGCTTCCTCCAAGTCCTTGAACGACGACAAGGAAAATGAAGATCACATCGCGATGGCTCGAATCGGGTGGTAACGGAAGTGCTCGGGATTGCCGCCCGAGCTGTGCGCGAGTGGAGAACGTTAGCAAAAGGGACGCGGGGTTTCAACGACCTGGGCACCGCTTCGAGCGCCGCGGCGGCGGCGAGCCAAGAGATCAGCAAAAGGGTGGATCGCTTCAAAGATATCCGCTCTCTTCGACCTTTCCCGAGGAGCGCAGGCGCACGAGCCACGCACGATTGGTGGTCACAGGAACCCTCCCGCTGAGGTTTCTACTCTTTTCGTGCCGGAGTCGTCAAGACCTTCTCGAACTGCCTCGAACTGCCGGGGACATCGTGCCGCGAGGTGGAGAGGGTTCACCCAGCCGAACGGGAGTCACCTTACGGGCTCCTCGGCGCATGGGTTTCGGATAGGATCCAACGGCCACATGTCGGTAACGTCCACCGCGGCGCGCCGCGAAGAAGCAAGGCGAGGACTGTGCGCGAAGATGGTCGCGCGCGACCCGAACGAGTCGCACCGGGCCGCCACCCCGCTCGAGCTCTTCTTCGACCTCGTCTTCGTGGTTGCGATCGCCCAGGCGGCCAGCGGGCTCCATCACGCCATCGCCGAAGGTCATACCGGCGACGGCCTCGTCGGCTATGCCATGGTGTTTTTCGCCATCTGGTGGGCGTGGATGAACTTCACCTGGTTCGCTTCGGCCTACGATTGCGACGACGTACTCTATCGGCTCGCGGTGTTCGTCCAGATTTCGGGGGCGCTGATGCTGGCCGCGGGCGTTCCGACGATGTTCGAGACTCGAACTGCCAACGCGGCGGTGCTGGGCGGTTACGTGGTGATGCGACTCGCCATCGTGGCGCAGTGGCTCCGGGCGTCGAAAGATGATCCGAAGCGCCGAGCCACCGCAAGGCGATACGCCCATGGCATCGCCGTGACGCAGGTGGCGTGGGTCGCACTGGTGCTCTGGGGCCTGTGGTCGATTCCAGGGTTTCTGTGTCTCGCGGCCTGTGAGCTCGCGGTGCCGGTTTGGGCGGAGCGTGCCGGGGCAACGCCGTGGCACCCGCATCACATCGCGGAGCGATATGGTCTCATGACCATCATCGTTCTCGGTGAATCGGTCTTGGCGGCCAGCGTCGCAATCGAGTCGGCGATCGCCTCCGGCGAGGCCCTGTCCGTCCTCGCGCCTCTCATCGTGGGCGGCCTGCTGATCGTGTACTCGATGTGGTGGTTGTATTTTCACCGTCCGGTTCACGATCTTCTCACGGACAGTCGGAAAGCGTTTGTCTGGGGCTACGGCCACTTTCTCGTGTTCATGGCCGCCGCCGCGGTCGGAGCCGGGATTGCGGTCGGGGTGGATGCCGCGACGCACCATTCGGAGATCAGCTCTGCCGCCGCCGGCGCCGCGGTGGCCGTTCCCGCTGCCCTGTATCTGCTCTCTCTCCAGTTCCTTCATGATCGTCCCGAATACGGCAAGGCGCGCATCCTGGCTCCGATCGCTGCCGGGCTCGTTCTTCTGGTCCCGTTGACTCCATTGGCGGGCTACGCCGTTCTCGCGACCGGCGTCATTCTGGCCTTGCTCGTCTGCTGGAAGCTGTTCTTAATGGCGGGCGCGGCCGAGTGATCGTCGGTTGGCGCTTTCTCGTGACAACGCGGTGGAGTCGACTTGGTTCGCTCGCGCCGTTTCTTCGCGGCGAGCTGCCGGTGTTGGGTCGGGACGAGGCCGCAGTTCAGGCCTCCTTTCAGGTTACCCGCTGTGGCCGTTCGGTGCCCTGTGGCTGTGGAACCTGGGCGATGACAGTTCCCTGCTCTCGCCGAGCTTTGCCTATTCGGCGAGCGACGAGGCCACGCTCAACGGCGGGATGTTCCTCGGCCTGGGGCCAGAGGCCAGCGAGCCGGGCCAGCCGCTGGCGTCGGAGTACGGTCTCGTGCCGACGACCGTGTATTTCTCGGTGAGCCTCTATTTCTGATTCTCGCGTCAAGCGCGGCAGTCGGTCGTTGCGAGAACGGGTCGACTCCACGACTCGCCCTGCTCGAGTGTCTCCTTTAGCCACAACATGTGCCGGAGCCAGCCGGTGCGAAAGTCCTCGACGTCTCTACCGAATCCGCTGTGGACCAGCGAAATCCGCGTCCGTCCCTCCGAGCCACTGAGCGTCCAGCTGACGACGGTTTCCGGGTCCTCCCCGTACTTCCAGCTACAGGAGAGCTTCTCGTTGGGCACGATGCTCAGAATCTTGATGGGACCCTGTCCGTCCCAGTAGCGATACCGTCCGCCGAGTGTTGGCTCGACGTCGGCAGACCCGGCGGCGATCCAGCGATTCAAGATCCGTTCGTCGGTAAGGCCGCGAAACACTTCTTCGCGGGAGGCCTCGATCTCGAGGTCGAGCTCGACGACGTCGTGCGGTATCGACGTGTAATCGCAGCGGAGGGGAGCCGCTCCATCGCGAAGGAATCGTCTCAGATTCTCGAAGGAGAGCATCCAGAAATCCGCGAGTGAGAGATCGCCGCGCTCTCTCGGCGGTGCGTCGTGCTTCAGGCGCAGTAGCGCTCCGCCGGCCCTTGGGGCGATATCGATTGCTACCGTCGTCTCCGCACCGCGAACCGGCCAGCGGAAGACGAGCTTGGCGTTCGATTCGACGCTGAGCAGACGGTGTCGACCCTCCTCGGGACCCGGAGCATAAGGGGTGAACCGCCCCCAGAAATCGTACCGAGCCTCATCGGTCGATACCTGCGCTCTCTCGGCGAACCAGGCTTCGAGATAGGCCGTCGTCGTGAGCGCCTCGAAAACCTTGGCGGGTGGA